>JAWAZO010000016.1:0-23143 GCA_038817565.1 Bathyarchaeia archaeon | reverse complement strand
CACTGAAGCTTATATTACCCTTTCTTAGGGCTTACGGCGTCACAGACCGTAAAATGCGCAGTTTTTCGGCTAAAACCCTTCTGTTAATCTCAAAAGTGAAAGAGAGTTTGGCGTTTATCCGAAAAGTTGCAAGCACATTTATTGTCAGCACCAGCTACGAGCATTATATTAAGGCGTTATGCCAAGCCATAGGCTTCCCATTCAAAAACGTTTACTGTACAAAGGTGAATATTGACAAGTATGCAATCAGCCAGAAAGAGCAAGATAGACTTAAGGAAATTGCGACTGAAATAGCCAAAATGCCAGCAATCGAGATCCCGAAAGGTGCAAGTTCCATCCAAGACCTCCCAAAAGTGCACCAGCAAGTCATAAAACGGCTCGATGAAATTTTCTGGGAAGAAATCGCCAAAATGGAAATTGGAAAAATCTTCAAAGAGGTTAATCCCGTTGGCGGAAGAGAGAAAGCTGAGGCAGTTAGGCAAATAGCTAAAAAGTTAGGCGTAAATCTATCAGACGTTGTTTATGTCGGCGACAGCATAACAGATGTGGAAGCCTTCAAAACAGTTCGCGGTGGGGGCGGCTTAACAATATCCTTTAATGGTAACGAGTACGCCATAAGAGAGGCTGAAATCGCTATAATGTCCGAAAAAGCACTTGTAACCGCACTGCTAACAACAGTCTTTTGCAAGTACGGCAAAGAGCAAGTAATAGAGCTAATAAAAAACTGGAGCTTTCATAGGATTAAAGAGCTTGACATTGAAGAGGGGTTGAAAAACAAGTTTTTTGAGGCTTATGGCGAAAGACTGCCACGCGTTGAAGTCGTTACGGCATCAAACATGGAGAGGCTGGCAAAAGAAAGTACAGCCTTCCGCAAAACCGTTAGAGGCGAAGCTATAGGGCGCCTCGGCTAAATTTATCAAAGGTTTAATAGCTGGAAACGCAAGCTAAAATATTCTAAGCTCTAATTCATCTAGGCGCTAGAGGCGAAAACGTGTTGGCTGAGAAAAAACCTATAGAGGATACTTATGCAGAGGCTTTTGAGGGCGTTTACTGCCGAATAATGGTAACGGCTGATGATGAGGAAACACTGCGGAAGGCAGCGCTGCATGCAACCGCCACGCCATCAATAGTTATTGGCAGAGTTGAAGGTGGAATAGAAAAGTGGCTAAGCGAAAAGGAAACACCAGACAAACGTAAAGGAGTGGTCCTACAGTTCTGGGGTGGGATAGATCCCAAAAAACCCTTCTCAGAATCCCTTAAAAAATTTGAAATTGAACTTTCCTATCGAATAAGGCAAGATGTTCTCGTCAAGCCTTTCACAGCCGTTTTCGACGCCTCACAAAATCCTCTGGGAAAAATTGACATGATGGAACGCGTCGGCCACTGCGGAGACGGCTACGAATGGGAAGAAAAACGTCACGGCCGCAACGTCATAGTTGTGCCAATAATGGTTCCAGACTTCATAATAGAGCGGTTTTTAGGATACTCACGGGGCGTCATGGGCGCCAACTTTTGGATAATGTGCAGAACAAAAGAGGCCGTTATGGAGGCTGGAGCGAAAGCTTTAGAAGCCATACACAAAGTGGAAGGTGTTGTTACTCCTTTTGACATCTGTTCCGCCGGCTCAAAACCGGAAACCCGCTATCCATGGATAGGCCCGACAACAAACCATCCATATTGTCCATCATTGAAAAAGAGACTTGGCAAGGAGTCAAAAGTTCCCGAAGGCGTAAACTACATCCCAGAAATTGTGATTAATGGAGTTTCACTCGAGGCTGTTAAAAAGGCCATGAAAGCCGGCATAGTAGCTGCTCTCACCGTGAAGGGAGTGGTGAAAATTTCGGCTGGAAATTACGGTGGAAAACTTGGCGAGTATAAGATTTATTTGCGTGAGTTGTTCGAATGAAGCGTTTTGATGTTATAGGCTTCGGCGCCTTAAACGTCGACAAACTCTACAAAGTTAATAAGATAGCCGGACCGGAGGAGGAGGGCTTCATAATAGGCTTTGAAGAGGCTTGCGGGGGCTCGGCAGCCAACACCATTGTGGGCTTGGCGAGGCTCGGCTGTAAAGTCGGCTTTATTGGCAAAGTCGCTGATGACAGGGAAGGCAGAATGCTCCTAGAAGACTTTCGCAGAGAGGGCGTAAACACAAGGGGCATCATAAGGGCTAAGACAGGACGCAGCGGCACAGTCATGGGATTTATAGATGAAAATGGAGAAAGAGCCCTATACGTGGATCCCGGAGTAAATGACGCCATAAGCTTTAAAGAAATAGACGTGAAGTATGCTTGTCAAGCAAAATTCCTTCATTTAACCTCTTTTGTAGGCGAAAAACCCTTCGAAGCCCAGAAAAAACTTGTGGAAATCCTCCCAGAAGACGTTAAGGTTAGTGTGGATCCAGGAGAACTTTATGCAAGGAAAGGCATCAAAGCCCTAAACTCGATTTTAAAGAGAAGCTTTGTCTTTATGCCAAACTCGCGTGAACTCGCACTTTTAACAGGCATTAAAGATTACGTTGAGGGAGCTGAAAAACTTTTGGAACTTGGAGTTAAAATAGTTGCAGTCAAACTCGGCGGTAGAGGATGTTACGTTACAGATGGAAAAGAACATCATCACATAGAAGCTTTTAATGTGCGGATTGTTGACACAACTGGTGCTGGAGATGCTTTCTGTGCCGGTTTCCTCTATGGCTTATTAAACAATAAGAGTCTAAAGGAATGCGCAAAACTGGGCAACTTTGTTGCGTCTCGTTGCATAATGAAAATGGGTGCCCGCGCTGGGCTTCCCCGACTTGAAGAATTAAAATCGCTTCTCTAGATAATCAATTAGACTTTCGAAAATTAGTTTACCATCCCCATATTGTGCCATAATTTTCTGCCTTGTCCAGTCCGGCTGCTGCCACCAGTAAAAGGCCCTTTCAGGATGGGGCATTAAGCCGAAAACCGTGCCTTCTGGATTGCATATGCCCGCAATATCATGGAATGAGCCATTGGGATTTATTGGATAACGTCCCTCCGCATATTCGCCGTCTTTTGTGCAGTATCTAAAGACCAGCTGGTCGTTCTCGTACAGCCTTTCCAAATACCGCTTTTCCTTTTCTTTCGCAAATAGGAATCTGCCCTCTGCATGAGCCACCGGTATATGTAAAACACTGCCCATTGGAATTTTCCTAGTGAATACGCATTTGCCCCTGTTTTCGTGTTTTATGTAGACCCAACGGCAATTGTAGCCTGGCGGATGGTTTGTAGCAAGTGCTGCCTCTGGATAGGGGCTTATGCCATCAAATGCTGGGAGCAAACCTGCCTCAACAAGCACTTGAAAGCCGTTGCAGATTCCAAGAATTGGACGCCCATCTTCCACGAAAGCCTTCAACTCTTTTCCCATTTTGGCAAGCATCCACTTCGCCCAAATCGCGCCGGCGCGCACATAATCTCCATAAGAGAAGCCGCCGGGAAAAACCAGAACGTTGTAGTCCAGAAGGTTTTGCCTCTTAACCACCTCATTCACGTGGAGAATTTGGGCTTGGACGCCTAAATCTTCGAAGGCTATTTTTGTTTCCGCGTCGCAGTTGGTTCCGCCAACCCGTAAAATGCAAACTTTAATCTCCTCACGTTTCATTTTAGACTTCACCGCCACTGAGTGTGCGCTTCCACCAAGCCAACAGCTCGCTTAGAGAGGCTTCTATTACAATGTCACCGTTTAAGCCATAAACACGTAGCTTTGGCGTAACCGTCACTCTTCCAATTTTGGCGAACGTACATCCACGCATAACAGCCTCAAAATCCTTTTCACATTTATCTGGGACTTCAACGAGAAAGCGGCTGTTGGACTCGGAAAAGAGGATTAAGTCATTTCTGTTCAAACCTTCTGTTGGGACAAGCCGCAGATCCAATTCCATGCCGTAGCCGCCGGAAAAAGCCATTTCCGCCGCCGCAACAGCCAAGCCGCCTTCTGACAAGTCGTGGCAAGAGCTAACCAAGCCATGGTCAATAGCCTTAATCAATGCCTTAAACGTCTTTCTTGCATGGCTAACGCGTACCTTCGGCACGGTTTTCCCCAAAAAACCCATCAACTTATAATATTCCGAACCTCCCAGCTCCCGGTAGGTCTTGCCAACAACATAAATGGAGTTGCCGGGCTCCTTAACATCCAATGAAACAGCCACACGGATGTCTGGGATTATCCCAACAGCCGTTATTAGAAGGGTTGGCGTGACGGGACCGAGAGGTGACTCATTGTATAGGCTGTCCTTCCCAGAAATGAAAGGGGTACCAAAAGCTTTCGCGAAATCATAACACGCCTCGCAAGCCCTTACCAGACTTCCAAGTCTATCGGGTTTTTCCGGGTTGCCCCACGTAAAATTGTCTAAGAGGGCTATTCGCCTGCCGCCCACAGCCACGTTGTTCCTTATAGCTTCGTCTATGGCTGAAGCTGCCATCCAGTAAGGGTCAATTTTCCCATATTGGGGGTTTATGCCGCAGGAAATCACCAAACCCCTCCACGAATCTTTTAGAGGCTTAAGAACAGCAGCATCGTTTGGACCGCCAAACTCGCCATGTAAAGGCTTAAGAACGGTGTTCCCCTTAACTTCGTGATCGTAAGTTCTGATGACACTCTCTTTGCTTGCAATGTTCGGGGAGGAAAGAAGCCTCAAAACAATGCCGGTTAAGTCCTTTGGCTCTAAAAAGCTCGGCTCCACAAGGGCTGGTGCCTTGTACACGGCATCCCTAACGGTTCTTGGAGGCTCAAAAAGGAAAGGTATGTCAAGTTCTGCAACTTTTTCCCCGCCATAGTAGATGCGCAAAACTTTATCTTCGGTGTACTGTCCAATAGTAGCGGCTTCAACATCTTCGCCTTCAAAAATCTCAAGCACCCTTTCTAAGTTTTCCGGTGGAACAGCTAAAAGCATCCTCTCTTGAGATTCAGAAATGTAAATTTCCCAAGGAGCCAACCCGGGATACTTTAATGGCACCTTTTCAAGCTCCACGACAGCACCGCATCCAAAACGTTTGGCGGTTTCGCCAATAGCAGAAGATAAGCCGCCTCCCCCTAGGTCTGTTATGGCTGAAGCCAACTCAAAATCTCTGATGGCAATTATCGCCCTCTTAAGCTTCTCCTCCTCAATGGGGTTTGCAATTTGGACGGCTGGCCTGGAAACCTCCTCGGATTTTTCCGTTAATTCAGCAGAGGCGAAGGTAACACCATGAATACCGTCCCTTCCAGTTTTCCCTCCAGCCAAAACAATAAAATCACCTGGTTTAGCGTTCCTCCTGAACTTTTTCAGAGGCAGAAGCCCAACGCACCCGCAGTAGACAACCACGTTGCCCACGTAACTCTCGTCAAAGCATATGGCACCATTAACCGTAGGAATCCCCATATTATTGCCATAACTCCCAATACCAGCGACCACACCCATGTACACATACCTTGGATGCTTAACGCCTGGCGGAAGCCTCTCATATGGATAATCTAGCGGACCGAAGCCTAAAACATCTGTGCATGCAATTGGGTCAGCCCAAACCCCCAAAATATCCCGTATAACGCCGCCTACACCTGTGGCTGCTCCGCCAAAAGGCTCAATAGCCGACGGATGGTTATGAGTTTCAACCTTAACAGCTATGCCATAACCTTTCTCGAAACGAATTATACCAGCATTATCCTCAAAAACAGAAAAACACCAGCGGGGATTAAGTTCCCTCGTCACCTCAGCAATATAAGTTTTGAAAAGGCTGTCAATTTCCTTTCCATCAAACTTTATTATACCCTTAAAGGTTTTGTGGAAACAATGTTCAGACCATGTCTGCCCAACAGTTTGAAGTTCAACATCCGTTGGATTTCTGCCCTTCTTTTTAAAGTATTTTTGAATAGCCCGCATCTCAAGTAGGCTTAAACCCAAACCAAGCTCACGGCTAACATCCAACAATTGCTGGTCGGAAGCTGATGCTAAGGCTATCTCAAAAAGTGGGAACGGTACCTCCTTTCGAATGTAGAGGCTTCCGCTCATTTTTCCTCCTCAACCATTATAGTATAGTTGTCCTTCGTTGGATTAGCCAAAAGTCTTTTACACATCTCCTCAGCCTTCGCTAAGGCTTCATCCTGAGAACAGGCCAAAACAACAACGCTGTAAACTTTGCTGACGCCTACTCTCTCAACTTTATAACCAAGCTCCCTAAGCAAACGGGCTGTGGTTTCGCCTTCAGGATCGCTGTGCCCAGGCTTCAAGCTAACCTCGATTTTCAAACGGTATTTCATAGGCTAAATTAAACTCAAAGCCGATTTAAACACTTTCACTATGGAAAAGGAAAATCTACCTTTTCAAAATCATCTTCTTATCTTTATAGAAAATTCGGATTCCACGGGTGCTTGTCACACGCCCTATTGCTTCGGCATGCACTCCAGACCTTTCCAAAATATCAACAACTTCGTCTGTATCGTTTTTGTCAACAACTATAGCGAAGCCCCAGCCCATATTGAACGTCTTAAACATCTCCTCATCAGTTACTTTTCCACCGAGCTCGGAAGCCGCCCTCTGAATTACGTCAAAAATTGGCTGAGGCTTAAAATTATCAAACTCAAAACCTACACCCTTCGAGAAAAACATCAAACGATCAAATTTCAAGTAAGCATCACCAGTAATATGCACAGCAGCCTTAACCCTAACACTGTCCGTAACCTGCAGAAAAGGCCTAACATAAATTTTAGTTGGCTCCAAAACTTCAAACACCAACTCTCTTTCAAGTGGCTCAGGAACATCAAAAGGGTCATATCTACCACCCCAACATTTAAACAAAACCCTGCGCGCCAAAGTTACACCATTACTGTGAATTCCAGAACTCCGCAAACCAACAACCACATCACCTGGCTTTAAATCTCTACCATAAATAATCCTGTCAACAGAAACTTCACCAACAGAAGCAAAAACCATGTCGAAACCTTTCCCTTCGGCTAAACCCTTAATCAATTCAGCGACATCACCAATTTCGCCTCCAGGAACAACACACTCAGCCTCAACAGCACCCTTCACTATGCCTTTCATCCACTCCCTAACCAAACTCGGGTCAGAAACTTGAGCATGAATATTATCTACAACAGCCAGAGGCCTAGCGCCTGAGCGAATAACATCATTAACAGCCATAGCTACACCATCAATGCCAATAGTATCATACTTGTCGGCTAGCTGCGCCACCAAAACTTTAGTGCCAACACCCTCCACCACAAGATCCAAATAAAAACCGTCACGGAAAGGAAAAATGACCCCGTAAGGAAGCTGTACAACCTCACCATAACGACTAAAACCATAAGTTCTTTGCAGAAAACGCAAGGCACCTTTCGCTTTAGCTCTCAACCCCCTATCAACACCAGCGCCAGCATAAGTAAACTCTCTAGGCAAATAAACCCCTCACATAGCTACACCAATCTAGGAAATCCCCTTTAAATATTCACCGACAAAAAAGAGCTAGGGGCAGGCGGATTTGAACCTCATGCCGAAAGGAGAAGGGAGAAAATCATAAGT
Source organism: Bathyarchaeia archaeon (assembly GCA_038817565.1). GTDB lineage: Archaea > Thermoproteota > Bathyarchaeia > Bathyarchaeales > Bathycorpusculaceae > JAGTQI01. Next base: position 15,630 of record JAWAZO010000016.1, on the reverse strand, counting down.
CAAAACTCCGCCTGCCTCTCCCTCAACTTTTATTCACACTCCTTAAGCGAGTACGCTGATAAGCAACGTTGACGATCATTTTTTCCTCAGTAACATCCAACAACATCTTCAGTAGACTATGGTACAGCTTCAAAAATTCAAATCCTTTCTTGCTAGTTCTATACAAAATTTGCCTGCCATTATGCTCCACATCAACAAAACCTATCCTAACTAGATAATCCAAGTATTTATGAAGCAAAATATAATTTGTTTTTAAATGGTTCGCAACGGCAAAACGACTAGCCCCATCACAAGCCGCTTCAAGTATTAATGCAATAATTTCAAATGAGCTACGATACCTTTTGCCAAAAATGAGTGTCTTAGAAGTGAATGTTTCACAAATCTGCGAACATTTTTTCCCTAAAACAATCTCCATTTTCACTATCCACCATTCTATCTATCACTTTAAAAGAATATGAGTTATTTCGATGGAAAACATTGAAAACGCAGAGAAAAACTCTTCGCAATCGTTGAAAAACAAGCAATAATATATACTCGGCTTTTACACTATTTCAATTGAAACTATTGAAAAAGGGGTAAAAATGTCACAGCCCAATCTAACACCCAAAGAAATACAGTTTTTGCAAGAGGCCTTAACTTCAGATTACAAAATTGTAGGTATACGCTTACGAGAAGGAGAGTACCAATATGAACTTTCGAAAGCAATAGCAAGTTTCCAACTGGAATTATACCTTCCAAACGTTAAAGATCTAATCAAAAAATTACACGGTGAAGGAAAGGAAAGCGATGTTCAACTTATCCGTAAAACCCAAACAGTACTCAAAAAAATGGAAAAAAGCGGCGTAACAAAAATCCTACCAAAAACTAAGCCTTGGGAACTGCAACGATACGCCCTTTCAAGTTTAAAGTTTATAGATGTAGACAAAAATCAAGTGTCATTCGCTGCGGACGAACAAATACAACGGGCAAAAGAAAAAATAAAATCGATTGTTATTCAACAGAACATATCGATATTTCCAGTTAGTTCCATAAGATTGAAAATAGGCATACTATCCTTCATAACAACCATTTCCTACATTATAATTGTATGGAGTTTGTTGCAACCAACTATTAACCCAACCATTTCCACAGCAGCTTTTTCGCTGGCAATTCTATGCTCTATCGTCCTTGGAAGAGTATTATCCAAATTAAAATTAATATGAAAGGTGATGAACATGTCAAAAACCACTTTAACCTTATTTCTGGTTTTATGCATATATTCAGCCACAATTCTAAAAAGTAACAGAGTGCTCGTAAATGCCAGTCCATCGCTAATAAAAGTCCCAGATGATTACCCAACAATTCAAGAAGCCATCAATAAAGCCTATTCCGGGGACATCATTTTTGTACGTAACGGAACTTACAAGGAAAACATAGTTATTAACAAGAGCATCAAACTGGTAGGCGAAAATCGAGAAAACACAATCATTGATGGTGGAGCAAAAAACAACACAATTTCAATAAAGGCTTCAAGCGTAACCATAACTGGTTTCACTATAAATAACAGCTATCCCAAAACAGGTTGTGGCATATACGTAGAGCGCTTTGGAAACGTTGCCATATACAATAACAAAGTGGTAAACAATGGTATAGGAGTCCAAACAACATTTTCAAGCGGAAATCAAATCTACGATAACATAATATCGGCAAATTACATCGGTATTCAGCTCATTTACTCAGGCAGCAACAATATTTACAAGAATACCATTACGGGAAACGCTGTTGGAATGGACATTTACTTCTACTCCATCGGCAATGTGATTCACGAGAACATAATCTCTAACAATCACCGAAGCATTGACATATCATTTTATAGCAGCAACAACATTTTCTATTATAACAATTTTATTAACAACTCATACAAGGTTTATGCTGAAACAAGCAACATGTGGAGTTATGGTGACGGAGGAAATTACTGGGACGATTACGGTGGATGGGATTTAAATAAAGATGGCATAGGGGATACGCCTTATAACATTAGTGAAAGAAACATAGACCGTTATCCTTTGATGGGAAGGTTCAACGCGTTTGACATAGCTTTCAAAGGAGAAAAATATAATGTTGCAATAATATCCAATTCAACAATTCTCAACTTTGCCTTTGAAGCCTCAGTTAAGTACAAAACAAGAGTTATACGTTTCAATGCCAGTAACATTAATGGCTTTGCAGGCTTTAGCAGAATCATTATTCCCAAAGAGTTGATGGGAAATATACATGCAGTACTGACGAATAATGAGGAAAATAACGCAACCTTTCTCAATACCATGGATATAAAAAATTTCCACTTATATGTAGAATATTCTGGTAATTGCTCAACTGAGATAATCTACTTTGAATTGCTTGATATTTATTATCAACTGCTCGGTGAACTCAACGGTTTAAACTCCACTTATAACGTGGTTGTCGAGAAATTCAACACACTGAACGAAACGCTTCAAAATTTACTCAAAGATTACGTTAATTTGCAAAAAGAACTGCAGAACATGAACGTGTACTATCAAAATCAAGCACAGAATCTCAAAGGTTTAACATACATTTTTGCAGCAATGGCGGCCATCTTTATTGCAGTGACAATTTACCTGTCAAAATTAGCACACGAAAAGCAAAGTCCTATCATTAAAGGCTGATGTGCCAATAAAGAAACGGATAAAAGGTTTAAAGTTTGTAATTTCCTTGAGCGGCCGTAGTCTAGCCTGGTAGGACTTCGGCCTCCCGAGCCGGCGACCCGGGTTCAAATCCCGGCGGCCGCACCAGAAATTAACGGAACACCAGTTTTGCTTGCAAATGTAGACCATAAGGTTCCGGGCCAATTTCATAACAGCTTCCGACACTTCTTGGAAATACTGAGTTTTAAATGGGACATTTTTCCGACAAATTTAAATAATACTATATCATAGAGGTTTTTAGAGGGTTTGGTAGGTGTCGGAAAGAGATTTTAAGAAACCCGAGACACGCGAAGAGTTCGTCAGAATTCTGGCGGATGCGGCTAGGAAGGAAATGGAAGCTCGCAGTCTTTTGTCGGGTAAGCCTGCGAAGCCGACGATTTCCGGAACGGCTAAGGTTTTAGGGATTCATAGAGATACTCTTTACTCTTGGCTTAGGGAGTTTAATGTCGATTTTGATGAGGTGGTTGCGGAAGTTTCAGCTTTTGAGGTGTCGGGTGTTCGGCAGCCATCTAGAGGGTATACGTATCTAATTGGGGAGGCTCTTGTCGGAGAGGGAAATGAGGTTGCTCATGTAGACCTTTTGATAGGCGACAAGGATGGGCCAGTCGGCGAGGCTTTTGCGAATGGTTTGGCTCATCTTTCTATGGGGCATACGCCGCTTTTGGCAGTTATTAGACCAAATCTTCCGCCTAAACCACACACTTTACTAGTACCTAAAGTAACCATTAAGAATCTTGAGGATGCCAACAAGGTTTTTGGTCCTGCTCAGGCGGCTGTTGCCAAAGCCATTGCTGATGCTGTTGAGGAGGGCATAATCCCAAAGGATAAGGTTGACGACTGGGTTGTCGTGTGCAGTGTTTTTGTCCATCCAAAGGCAAGCGACTATCGGAAAATATACCATTACAATTATAGTGCGACGAAGTTAGCTTTAAAGAGGGCTATGGCGAGGTATCCATCATTGGAAAAAGTTTTCTATGACAAGGATAGGGCTAAGCATCCCATGTTGGGTTATAGGGTGCCACGTCTATGGAGGCCGCCTTATCTGCAGATTTCCCTCGACATACCTGACTTGGAGAGGACTAAGAAGATTATTATGCAAATTCCAAGAAGTGACAGGATAATTTTGGAAGCTGGCACGCCTCTTATCAAGCGTTATGGCACTAAGGTGATAAGCGAGCTTCGAGAAGTCGCCAAAGACATATTCTTTATGGCGGATTTGAAAACTCTCGACGTTGGAAAGGTGGAGGTAGACATCGCATATGAAGAGACAGCCGACGGCGTCATAGCAGCTGGCTTGGCGCCCACTGAAACCCTTGACGCCTTCATTTATGAGGCAAAGAGACTTGGGATATATGCAGCTATCGACATGCTTAATGTTGAGGACCCCATTAAAAAGCTGAAAACTCTTAGAGACTTTCCGGATGTCGTCATTATTCATAGGGGTATAGATGAGGAAACCGGCAGAACCATAGGGTTAGAGCTTATCCAAGACCTTAGACAAACGTTTAAAGATAAAAAGTTCCTCATCGCCGTGGCTGGTGGGATAATCCCTGAAACCGCAAAGGAAGCATTGGAGAAGGGCGCCGACATAATCGTTGTTGGACGTTACGTGACGCAGTCAAAAGATATTGAAAGGTCCGTGAGGGAGTTCTTAGAGTTAACACCTGAAATGCGGGAAGACATAGATGTCTACAGAGTCCATGTAGAGTAGTTTAGGCTACTTTCACATAACCCTTAATAACTAGAGATTTAACTTCATAATCTCCACTGGAGAGAGACGCTGATGGCTAAATTCAAAGTCATAGTGTCAGACCCCGATGATGGAACTTCCAAAACTGTGGAGTTGGAGGATGCGCGGGCGGTTCCGTTGATTGGGAAGAGGATAGGTGATGTTATAGACGGTTCGGTTGTTGGTCTGCCTGGTTTTAAGGTTCAGATCACTGGTGGATCGGATAAGGATGGCTTTCCGATGAGGCCTAACGTTCATGGTGGAGTGCGGCGAAGCGTCGTGTTAAGCGGTGGGGTAGGCTTTAACCCCAAGAATGAGGGGGAGCGTAGACGTAAAAGAGTTCGTGGAAACGTCATCACAGACGAGATTGTTCAAGTAAACATGAAGATAGTTGAAAAGCCTAAGGGTAAGAAGGTTGCAGAGGCTGTGGAAAAGCCCCAACCAACTCAAGAAGGCCAGAAGGCAGAAGGAAAAGTCTAAAACATGGAATTTATGCTTAATGTTTATTAGCTTGTAAGGTAACATCCTCAATAATTGTGATTATAGGGAAAATAGAGGAAAATGAGCGAAGAAAAGACTGTTGTCTTGCCGCGGCAGCCGGAAATAAACATTGGTACAATAGGGCATGTGGACCATGGCAAAACAACTTTGGTGCAGGCTTTGACTGGCATTTGGGCTGCTAGACACAGCGAGGAACTCAAGCGGGGCATAACGATAAAGTTGGGCTACGCGGACATGCCCGTCTACAAATGCCCAAAATGCGAGCCGCCAAAAAACTATTCGAAAGAGCCTATTTGCCCTCACTGCGGTTCTGAAACAACCTTTATCAGAGCTGTAAGCTTCGTTGATGCTCCAGGGCATGAGGCTTTAATGGCTACCATGCTTTCTGGAGCCGCAATAATGGATGGAGCAATACTCGTTATTGCCGCTGATGAGCCGTGTCCCCAACCGCAAACGAGAGAACATCTGGCCGCGGCAGAAATTATTGGGATTAGAAATATTATAATAGCGCAAAACAAAATCGACATCGTAACTGAAGAGAGAGCCAGAAGAAGTTATGAAGAAATTAAAAATTTCGTCAAGGGAACAGTTGCTGAAAACGCTCCAATTATTCCTGTTTCAGCCCAACGTGGTGTTAATATAGACGCCCTAATTCAAGCTATGGAAGAATTTATCCCAACACCGAAAAGAGACGAGACAAAACAGCCGTTAATGTATGTTGTACGTTCCTTCGATGTTAACAAACCGGGCACCCCAATAGAGAAACTCAGAGGTGGAGTCATAGGTGGAACGATTTTGCAAGGAAAGTTTGCTGTGGAGGATGAGATAGAGCTTCGTCCAGGAATAAGCGTAGAAGAGGAAGGTAAAACTGTCTATAAACCTCTTTTCAGCAGAATCACCAGTTTGCATGCAGGTGGGAGAAACGTCAAGGAAGCCCACTGCGGCGGTTTGGTGGGCGTCGGCACCCTTCTGGACCCTTCACTTTCAAAGGCTGATGGGTTAACTGGAAACATTGTTGGGAAAGCTGGAATGCTTCCACAAGTTCTCACAGAGCTTAATTTGGAGACTTATATTCTTGAGCGTGCTGTGGGAACTAAGGAGCTAGCAAAGGTTGAAAGTATAAGTAAGGATGAAACGCTATTGCTTCATGTGGGGGCTGCAATAACTGTTGGAAAAGTTGTATCAGTTAAGGGCGATGCAACCACACTTAAGCTTTCAAGACCCGTATGTGCTCTTACAGGCTCAAGAGTTGCCATAAGCAGGAAGATTGCTGGAAGATGGCGACTAATAGGATATGGAATGATAAAGTGAAATGCCGCCAGAATTCGGTTTCTCAAAAGGAGAGGTTGAAGGTTATTCTGGATTCAAACGCGCTTTTTGTTCCCTTAAAATTTAAAATCGACATTTTTGAGGAGTTGAAAAACTTATTGAAGAGAAATGTCGAATTTGTCTTGCTTTTGCCGGTTAAGAAGGAGTTGGAAACTCTCGCTGCTAAAGGTTCGCCGAAAGTACGGAAAGAGGCAACTTATGCCTTGAAACTCGCAGAGAAATGTAAAGTTGTGGATTTAGGCAAAACTTGTGAGGGCTCTCCAGACGACGCTATCGTAAAGGTTGCAAGCGAATGGAAAAGTCCTGTCTTCACCAACGACAGGGCGCTTCGGAAGAGGTTAAGAGATATAAATGTGCCAGTTATTTATGTGAGGCAAAAGTCCCGACTTGAAATTGAGGGAGGATGCAAACTTGTTTAAGCTCATAACCATGGAGGATACAATTCGCATTCCGCCCGAAACCTTTGGCAATCCGCTGGACGAAGTTGGATACCAACAGGTTAAAGCGAAATATGAGGGTGTTGTAGATGAGGTTCTAGGCTATGTTATCGCTGCAACAAATGTTAAGGTAAGCCCCATAGGAAAAATAATTCCAGGTGACGGAGCAACCTATCACAAGGTAACCTTTTCACTTCTAACATTTTATCCAGTGCTCCAAGAGGTTGTTGAAGGAGAGGTTGTTGAAATTGCGGATTTTGGCGCTTTTGTGCGTATAGGACCCGTTGACGCCTTGCTCCATGTTTCACAGTTAATGGACGATTTTATTTCCTACGATGAAAAGCAAGGGGTTCTGATCGGAAAAGAGACTAACAGGAGACTTGCGGCAGGTGATAGAGTTCGTGTACGCATAACAGCTGTCTCCCTTGGCAGAGTGGGCGGCTCAGCGAAGATTGGAGTGACAGCAAGGCAGCCTTTTTTGGGGAAACTGGAGTGGATAGAACAAGACTTAAAAAAGTTAAAAGAGGCTTCTGAAAAGAAGAAGGAAAAGGAGAAGGCTAAAGAATGAGTGAAAAAGCTTGCACCACATGCCACACAATAACAACTAGCAACGTATGTCCAAAGTGTAAAACACAGACTCTCAGCGATGACTTCAGCGGACTTGTAATAATATTTGACCCGGAAGACTCGGCTATTGCAAAGGCGATGAATATCAGGGAGAAGGGACGCTACGCCCTAAAGGTTAGATAAATGAGCACCGCTTATGTATTACCATTAGTGCTTCGGAGAAAACTTAAAAAACCCCTCGGCACGTTGATTGGAGGCTCTTTTGAAGAAACCGTCAAAAAGTTTAAGCAAATTTTGGACAAAGAAAAACCGCCAATTATAGTTGCGGTCGGGGACGCTGTTTCAAAAAATCTTGTGGAAAACGGGATTCGCCCCAACCTTCTGATTGTTGACAACCGAGTAATGCGGGAGAGTATAACACCGTTGCCGCTAAGTGCAGAAATAGAAAAGCATGTTAAAAATCCCCCGGGAACAATAACTTTTGAAGCGTTGAAAGCCATTAAAGAAGCCTTAGAGGCCGATCAGAAGACGAAAATTGTTGTTGAAGGGGAGGAAGACCTTCTAACATTATGCGCTATTTTGTATGCACCGGAAAACTCTTTTGTGGTCTATGGTCAGCCCCGTAAAGGCATGGTGGTTGTTAAAGCTACAAAGCAGAAAAAGGAAGAAGTTGCCAAAATATTAAAGGCCATGGAGGTTGCGAAAGGCTAAATAAAGAGGAAATGGTATCAAGACAGACACTGCAAGGGAGAAGCTATGGAAGTCAAAATATTATCTGAAAACGTGAACCCGCTTCTGAAGCGTAGGGAAGTTGTCTTTCAAGTGGATCACGACCAGACCGGGAGCACCCCTCCAAGATTGGAAGTGAAAAACGTCATTGCAAAGCTATTGAAAATCGACGCAAACCTTGTATTCATAAAAAAGTTAGAGACAAAAACTGGTACACGGAAAGCTATAGGGTTGGCTAATGTTTATGATTCCATCGAGCACGCAAAGCTTATTGAGCCCGAATACGTTATAAAGAGAAACATGCCGCCAGAAAAACCGAAAGAAGAGGGAAAAGAGTAAATGGCTGAGAAAAACAGGGAAGCCGCAGCTGAAGAGGCTGCACCAAAAGCAGCGCCGAAAAAGGGTAAGAGAGAAAAGAAAAAGCGGGAGGAGAAAGGCATACACTCAATCTATAAAATTGAGGGAAACAAAATAGTTCGACTACGTCCAACATGTGAACGCTGCGGTCCAGGATATTTCATGGCTGACCACGGTGACCGATATGCTTGCGGGCACTGCGGCTTTACAAGATATAAACACGCTTAAATTATACGAGCATAATAGTTATGATGATCTAGGATGATTAGAGTTAATGTCCTGATAACAAATGTTTCTGGAGAGCGGTTCTGGGACATAAAGAAGCCCATTCCACCAATCCAGATAAACACAAACCTTAATCTCGTGGAGATTGAGAAGAAGGCAGAAGACTCGCTTGAAGTGCCATTTGTTTTAACGGTTAATTATAACCCCTCAATAGCCCAAATAAGCCTAAAGGGAAGAGCCTACGTTGCTGGTAGCAAAGACGAAATAGCAAAGATTTACGCGGATTATAAGGATAAGAAACCGCCGCCACCGGTTCTTGTGCAGTCAATTTCAAATGTAGTTTTTGTAGAAAGCGTAATTATTTCCAGAACATTGAACATTCCACCGCCAATACCATTACCCCAGATTCCGCCCGCCAAAGAGGCGGAGAAAAAGCTCTCAGGCGTTGATTACACAGCATAAACATAATATTGTGTTTAAAAGTCTTTTACTTTAATGGAACATACATGGATGAGCGAGATGCGCCTATGCCAGGAGTCCCATGCTTGACCGGTTTGTTGGTTATTGCAAACTCCCCTAGGTAATGCCCTATCATTTCAGGCTTTATCTCAACCGGGACGAATTCTTTGCCGTTATGAACGTGAATTGTCAGGCCGACCATTTCTGGCAAAATTATCATGTCGCGGCAGTGGGTTTTGATGGTTACGTTTCCGCCTTTCCGCATAGCCTCTTTCGCCCTCCTTATGTTTTCCAATAAGGTCCGCTGCTCAGGAGATAAGCCTCTTTGAAGGCTTCTTCTTTGTCTTGACGGAAGCAGCGTGATAAATTCGTCCATTGACATTCCTTGCAGTTGTTCAAGAGTGTATCCGCGGTATGTGAATTCCCTCGGCATAGATCATCACCATTAAATTTTGAACGTGGTGCTATAAACTTTCTGATTACTCGCTTTCCTTCACCTTCTTCTTTCTGCGTCCAGTGCCTCTTGCAGCTATGAGCCCAACTTTCTTTCCAGGAGGGGCGTTTCGCGAGACAGTTGTAACTTTCCGTGCGCTTCGCTTGCTGCTTCCATATGGGTGGACCGCTGCAACCATTGCTTTTCCGCGGGTTCTTGGATATTTTCTTCCTCTTGCCCTCATTAGATGGAATTTTGCCCCTGCTTTTAGGAACGGCTTTTCTGTTCTGCCAGCGCCGGCAACAACACCTATTGTGGCTCGGCAGTAATCGTTTATATACTTGGTTTTACCGGAAGGCAGTTTTATTAGGGTTCCTTGTGTCGTATGAGCCACAATTGTGGCGTATGCTCCAGAAGATTTTGCAATTTTTCCACCATCTCCAGGTTTAAGTTCTATGTTGCATACCATTGTACCTTCCGGGATTTTTCCAACTGGCAGAATGTTGCCAACTTCGACGTTGGACCTCCCGCCCATCTGTATTCGCTGCCCGGTATAAACGCCTTCAGGAGCCACAATGTAGCATTCCTCTCCGTTTTCGAATCTTATTAGGGCTAATGGAGCTCCTCTGCCCGGGTCGTGGAGAATTTCCTCAACAATCCCCTTTATCATGGTGTCGAACAGTTCTTTTGTCGCTGGTGGGTAGCATGCCGGAGCTACTCTCTTGTGGGTGGCAGCTCTGAAGGTTGGTCCACCACGCCCACGTCTTTGAACACGAATTCTCTTTCCCATAACCTTTTCACCACATTATAAATTTACAGTATTCCAAGCTTTATGGCAACATCTGCAGCCTTATAATCTGGATGAAGCTTAACGAAGGCTTTCTTTTGCCCTTTAGGTGTTATAACAATGTTTACCTTTTCAACTTTTACCTCGTAAAGCTTCTCGACAGCCCTTTTCACATCTTCTTTCGAAGCTTTTAAGTTAACTATGAAAACTAGTTTGTTCTCTTTTTCAACCATTAGGCTGGCGGACTCTGTCATCAATGGGTAAAGTATAACCTCATAGGGGTCCATTAGGCTTCCTCCCCTCTGCAATAAAGCTTATCAAGAGTTTCTATGGCGCTGGACGTCCAAATTGTTAATCTCCCGGGATGTGTACCGGGCGCAAGAACTTCAGCGTTTAAACTCTTGACCGGAACAACGTCAACGCCTGGTATGTTTCTTGCAGCCTCGCCTATGCCTTTATCTTCAGCTACAACTATTAACGGTCCAACAGCCTGTTTTATTCTTCGCCCACGCATCTTCCCCTTTCCAGCTCTAACCTTCACGCTTTCTTTAACCCTATACAAGTCGGCGAGAACGCCGAGCTTTATGAGGGCTTCTTCAACATCCTTCGTCTTTTTCAAGCTTTCGAGCTCGTCGGTGACAACAAGCGGAATTTGTGGGATTCCTTCAATGGCATGTCCCCTAGAAACTACCATTTCTTTAGAGGCTGTGGCGGCTATAGCAGAGAAAAGAGCCAAACGCTTCTCCTTCTTTGGAATTCGCTTAACTATCTTCTTCTCGGGGGTTGGTGGATGCGCTAGCCTCCCGCCTACGGTTCCCGGTGCAAATGCTCCTCTCCCAACAGGTCCTTTAATTCTCGGTATTCTCGCTATGCCTAGGCCCACACCTCTCGATTCTGCCGATGTTCTTTTTCCAGCCATAGGGTCTCTGCCTTGCGGTTGGAATCTTGATGATTGTATGGCTAGGACTGCCCGCTTTATGACGTCTGGTCTTATGGGCGTTTCAAAGATTGGTGGAAGCTTTATTTTTCCAACAGGTTTTCCGTCGAGGTCGAAGACTTTCACTGTTTTAGCCATAAGCCTTTTACCGCTCCTATTTGCCTTGCGGAGACTCTAAGGATAAGTACGTTATCTGCGGGGGTTCTTCTGGCGCCTCTCTTGGTGGTCTCGCTGGATAGCGTAGTTTTATGGGACGCTTTTCTGGTCCAGGTATGCTTCCCTCTATAAGCATGTAAGGCCCGCGGACAATGCCGTAGCGTATGAAGCCGCCTTTCGGCGTTACTTCTTTGCCGTCCTTGCCTATCTTCAAAATTCGCTTGTTATACTCTGTTCTTTGGTGGAAGCCCATCTGGCCAGCGCGTGGAACAGTGTATAGCACACGGTGGGGGTTCCATGGTCCGAGAGTTGCTACTCCCCGTTTTGTTTTCCTACCTTTATGCTGAAGTATGGCTACTCCCCAACGTTTCACTGGTCCTTGGAAACCTTTTCCGGTTGTGACGGCTATTACGTCTACGTGTTGACCTTCTTTGAAAACATCGGAGGGATTCACAGTTTTCCCGAGGAGGCTTTTTGCGTATTCAAATTGTTGCTGGATTGTTCCTCCACCTATTTCTATTTCGGCTACGTCCGGCTTTTTCTTGGGCACACTTGCTTGTTTGGGTTGGGTTATGGCTATTACGCGAATGTTTGAAATTTTGTCTAAATTGGCCTCAATCTTTTTCAGATTCTCTTCAGTGCTAAACTTTTCAGGAAGCGTTAAAACTCTGTTAAGCTCTTCTGGAGGTTTTTCCATCCATGCTTCGCAAAATGTTTGCAGACCATAAGGCGTTTTTTTGTAGGCTCTTATGGCGCATATGAGAAGAGGTGGGGTTTCTAAAACAGTGACTGGGCGTATTACCTCTTTCCCAAAGTTTGGGGAACGCTTCCTATCTTCAATTACCATGGCGTATGTCATGCCAGCCTTATAACCCACAAAACCAAGAAGTCGTGGCGTTTCAGCCTCTATTTTTGGCCAATAGCGTATTCTGGCTAAGATGCTTTTAGCCCGTTTCCTAGGCAAATAGGCAAGCGAACCGCGTTTAGGACCGTGCTGTTTTCGGTGACCCATTGTTTCTCCGCTTCGCGTCTTCTAGGAATGAGACATTTAGGTTATAAACATTACCATTTCCGACAGTGCTATAAACATTCATAAGCCATGTCAATTTTGCTGTTGGCTGAGAACTGCAAAATTGATAGCCCCTCCCTCTAGATTTTAGGTGTACCACCTGCCAATAATAGCCTCCAGTATTTTATGGGCTGCTTGCTCTGGCGTGCACTCGGTGGTATTCACAGTTATTTCCGGGTTCGGTGGGGGCTCGTAGGGCTGTCCAACACCGGGTACTGTAGGCGCCTCACCTTTTAAGGCTCTTTCATAGATTTGTTTTGGCGCTTGCCGTGTTTCAACCCTCCGGGATTCGCGTTCAATGCAGATTTCAAGCGGGCATTCTAGGTAGGCTTCCATGAACTTAGAGATTTGGTTTCTGGCATTATCCCTGTAACGTCTTAAATTGCCAGTGGCATCGATAACGACGTTTACGCCGTTCTGAGTTAGTAATTTAGCAATGTAGACAAGGGTTGCATAAACCATGTCGCGTTCCTCAAGCGAGTATGTAGGCTTAGGAGTCAAAACCCTGCGCAGCGCATCAGAAGATAAAAGTTGGGCGTGTATGCCCCTCTGAAGCAAAAATTTTATGAGAGCTTCTGCTACAACTGATTTGCCGCTTCCCGGCAATCCAGTAATCCAGACACACCAACCCTCGCCCATTTTAATACTCTCTTCAGAGCATATTTCCCGCTTGAACCAAATGCTTTAATTTCCCACAACATTTATTTTGGTTGCTGTTCCGCATGGTTTAAAGTGAGCGCTTATGCTGATTGTTCAGATTTCGGATGTTCACTGTGGACCGATGTTTAATTATGGGATTTTCCGCACCGCCATGGACGAAATCAACGCCTTGTCGCCTGATGCTGTGGTGATAACCGGCGACATAACCGAGAACGGCATACTTTCCGAGTTCAAGATGGCTGCGGACGAGTTTAAGCGTTTGAAAGCTAAAAACGTTATTTACATAAGTGGTAACCACGACTACCGTTCTACGGGTTATTTGCTTTTCAAACAGTTTTTCCCTTTCAACCAAATAACCGAAGTTGACGACGCCGTAATAATTGTGTTAAGCAGCGCCCGCCCAGACAGAGATGACGGTGAAGTGGGGCATAGACAAAATCTTTGGCTAGAAAACACGCTGGAAAACTATAAGGACCGCGTGAAAATTGTGGCGATACACCACCACATAATTCCAGTCCCAGACACAGGCGCAGACCAAATCACAATAGTGGATGCCGGCGACGTCTTGAGAAGCCTTGTGAAATCTAAGGCGGATTTAGTCCTGTGCGGGCACCGTCACAGACCATGGAGATGGCGAATAGAAGATATGCAGGTTGTTCACGCTGGAAGCGTCTCATGCGAAAGACTGCGGGGCTTCTTTCTAAATTCCTACAACGTGATAGAGGTCAGAAACAAGAAGGTCGAGGCTAAACTGAAAATAGTCGGCGGAGACTATATGAGTTTTGAAGAAGTTGTCAAGAGGAGGGAAATCCTCCAAAAAACAGATGTTTCCCAATATGGTGATTCACTAGCAAGATAAGATAAAGGGCTTAAAACCCATTTTTAGGCATGCATCCTCCAAAAGGCTGAGGCTGCCAAACTGAAAAAGGTGGCTCCCACACTTACAGTCAGAACAACCAAACCCCTCAACCTGAGAGCCCATAAGGCTAAGGTTTTGTGCAGTTCTACACTCTTCTGGTTTTCCAGCCTCTTTATAGAAAGCCTTCACAACATTCACGCAGTCTATGGCGAGAAGGTGGTCTATATGCCAAAAATTTTTCCTCTTACCAGCCCTTCTAAAGTGCCTTACCAAACGCTTTTCAAGGCATTTCTGAGCAGAACCAACATAGGCATAAAAACCCTCTTCTAAGGGAAAACTTCTCTGCGAACAGACCTTAACGTTTACGTTTTTGTTGACAGATATTACCAGAACGTAAACTCCCTTCACCAAGCCCCTCCGTCTGTAAAACACTGTTTTTATACCATTTCAAAATTTCGTCGATAGCCTTTTCAGAGTATCCCATTTGCTTAAGCATCGCCCGCAATTCCATCTTTGAACCCTCACTCAAGCAGTACACCGTACTTTGTTGCGAATGCTTTTAGGCTTTTAAACTATTTAGCTTTTAGTATAGCTTACTTGGACCGCAGGTAAGAGTTCACGGCATCCAAGTCGAATTTTTCGTATTGAAGCACATTGCATACAAAGTTTAACAGTTTCCTTCGAACATCAAAACTTAGATTTGGGTACCATATTGGCGAGGCTACAACTAAACCCCGCCAAGCATAGAAGGGCTGAACAACCTCCAAAATTTCCCAATCTTCGGTTTTCCGCAGATAGTTTTCCCAGAAAAGCTTAAACAAACGGTCGAAAACGCCTGCCAGCTCACCGTATTTCTGCAGCGAGTAGAATATGTAATTTATTGTCATGGCTGTCACATCGTCTGCTGGTTCACCCCATTCACCCCTGCTGCGGTCGAGAACCGTGAAGTCTGTGCCTTCGCGAAACATGATGTTCCAAGGGTGAAAGTCACCATGAACTTGGCTGAGTCTATGGGTTTTCCTTTTAAGACGCCAACGCCAAACAACGCAGTTTCTTTCAATGTCAATTAACTCGCTTTCTTGAACAAAGTCCAGCTGCGGCGGGTAACTGTCAAGCAGTCCCATTATGCACTCGCCGTGCCCAATAAGCTCGCGTGCCCTTCTCACATAAAGCCAAGGAGCATCACGTTTTACACGGTGAATGCCAACCAAATAGTCCGAAAGAGCCAAACAACGCTTCTCGTCCAAATCCGTCATCTCGCCCCTCGCCTTGATGCGATCCAAGTCAAAATGGTAGAGAACACCATCAACATATTCAGTTAAAAGGAAAAACTCACCGCACCTCCCAAGGGACATAATCCCTTTGCCATCAGTAGTAAAGGCGCCAACATCGATTGACCGCACATGCTTTGGAAGTTTATTAAACGCGGAGTGCTGCCATAATAAGATCTGGGCACGATCTGAAGGATAATCGTGTCCGAAACCTTCAGGGCGCATTGTTTCTAAAACAACACGTCTAACTTCATTCTTAACCCTAAATTCAATGACATATGGCACACCATAGCCGAAACCCTTTAAATCCTTAACGCCCTTGGCTTGTTCTTCTCCAAGCCTCCATACGCCGAGAATCTCAACATCGGATCCAAATAACCCTGAAAGATATTCAAGTAAGGCTTCGGCGGAAAACTCAAT
>JAWAZO010000015.1:0-24483 GCA_038817565.1 Bathyarchaeia archaeon | reverse complement strand
CGCTGAAAAGCCTCTCTTTAAGGGCAACCTCACAGTAACGCCTCAAAAATGGATGCGTCGAAGCTCTTCGGCTTAGGTTTTCCATGAGTTGGCGGAACTCGCCGTCCGTCTCCATCAAATTCTCAAAAAGCCTAGGCTTCACGACAGCATTCCTCCTACTTTTCCACATAGATGAAAATTAGGTCATCAGCCGCAGAGGCAGACTCCAAAGCCCACCCAAGCTTGCGGTTATAGTAAATGGTGTAGGTTGCTGTTCCACCCTCGTTCACGGCTTGATCCGTCAATTGTAATATGCGTTTGCTGGAGTCAGCACCGTAAACGGCTTTTCCACGTGTTATGGCGCCGCCAGCCTTAACCTTCACCCTTCCACGAGTCAAAACTGGACAAGGGTCGCCGGCGGAAACGCTCTTTAAGGCTATGCCAATGCAGTCCTGAGCTGAAGTTGCCGGGCTAACCTTGTCATCAGCACTTAAGTAGACAGGGTCGCCCTTCGTTATGGCAGTTACAGCCTCAAAGGTTTCAATGACCGCCTTAGGGTCGTCTGTCTCGCCTATTCCCATCCAAGGCTTTCCAGTGTTGTCAGCCATAAGCCAACCTCCTTCCGCTCAAAGTCTTTTACGGTTTCAGCCAGTTCGTCCTGGCTTACTCCCAAACACGCAAAAGCAACCGCGAAAGCGCCGTCAATGCTTACAAGCATCCTGTTTCACAGCCCCTTCAAGCTTGCTTAGTCTATGAAGAACGCCTCGAAGCTCCTGACACATTCTCTGCGGACCAAGCCCCCAACTGCGCTCCACCATGGGGCTCGGCAAAACATCCCTTATCATTTTTGCAACATCCTCAACAGGAATCATCGGCTTAGCATTTTTAATTAACAAGCCTTCAGCCCCAGAGCCGGCACTGCCGCCGATACAGTTCTTTCCAATCCTGCTTTCCTTCAAAGCTTTGGCTGTTGGAACCGGCGCCATGTAGGCTGGATGCAAACTAAGCCAGTCCCTGATTTTCCGCTCATCCCACATCTTCTCCTTTGCGAAGAATATGCTCTGAACAAGGCTGGTGTCCGGCTCCGCTTTAGGCCGACCCATGATGGCTAAAACGCCGTTTTCACGGTCCAGCCAAACAGTGCTGAAGTGCTCGGGCAGGAAAGCCTCCACGTCTTGATAAAATCCAAGAATGTACTCGCCTGAAGCTATCGGGCTGAAGCCTTGCTCCTGAAGCCTCTCCAAGATTTGGATATTGGCTTCTGGAACTCCTGGAACAGCCACAAGGCTAAGTTCGGCGTTGTGCAAGCCTCTGGGAACTTTGCCATCAACAAAATCCAGCCTCTCATAGTCGGCGCCAATGCTCACATGCCTAATCAAACCTTTACGAATTTTTCCGGCTACTTCGTCATCATAGATTTCAGCCTCATACCATAGGTTCTGCCCATCCCACTGAGCGTTAACCACTTTGCCAACAGCATTCATCGCAGCTATATGCTCAACATAAACGGGTGCGGAAACAAGCCGACCAGCAAAAGCTTCAAGCTCTTCTGGCAAATAAATGTTCAAGTTTCGGCTCATGCCAGCAGTTAAGGCAATGCCGCGAATCCGCAGTGGCTTGTCAACAATCCTTTCAAGCACTTTAAAGGGCAAAACAGCAAAGAAATGTTCCTTACGCTTATGATGCCTCTCAAACCATTCTTTGGCTTTCTCTAAAGTCCAGCCCTTAGAAATATCAAAAAGATAACTAACCACTTCCGTAGACCCCTTACCGCCCTTTGGCTTGCCAATGATGGCCTTAATCCCTTCAGCCTCAGAAAGCACAATTGTGCGGAGACTTTCAGGCTCAAACTCGTCTAAATTTCGGTGGCCACTACGAATATGGTTGGCGGTAACTTCCCAAGGCAACCAAACACCCAGCCTTTGACACACCAATTTCAGCGAAAATAGAATACAGCAAAGAAAATGAAAAGTCGAATTGTGCCACACACGGGCCAACGGGTTGGCCAAAAAACGACCCAACACATTGGCCAATAGCAAAATTTTCAGAATGGAGCACTAGTCTTTTGTTTTCCACCATATAATGGGGAAGAACCAAAAGAATGGCCAGAAAACCCAAAACTCTTCAACGGCTTGTTGGTGTATTGTAAATATTGTTCCGCACTTCTTACATCTTATTGTGCGTCTTCCAATAAGCTCTAGTTCTTTTGAGCTGCATTTTGGGCATGCATATTCCTCCAATTTTATGGCTGGCAGCCTCTCGTAATAGACTGGAGCTTTCATCCATTTTAGGAAGGATAGTGTTGTGAAGGCGAAGATCAGCAGGAAAAGCACAAGCACTAAAATTATAATGATGCTTGCGATGAGTGAGACGTCAGAAGCCATTTTGCCTTAAACCACCCATGTTATTATTTCTTCTCTCCGTCTCTGTTTTCGCCTCAGCCAAGCCTTTATGAAATCTTCTATCTCACGTTTGTTGTATGGGTCTTGCCAAGCGTTTTCTAGGGCTTGACACTCGTTTAACGCGCCAACAAGCCCAAAATAGGCTAAGAGTTCGTGGTAAAGCAGTTCTTTTTCTGTTTCGTTTAGCATTACGCCTATTTCGGCTAGGATTGCTGAGAGCACGGCGCGGCTCATGGGCGCTTCCTCGCGCTCTCCTTTGTTTTGAGCCACTCCTCGTATTGTTCTAGGGCTTTTTGAATCTGCTTGTAAATGAAGTCTTCGGCGTTCGCGTAGGGCGTGTCCATCTCCCTTAAGGCTTTGTTAAGCCTTTCGTAGTCTTCCCTTGGAATTTCTACATACTCGTATTCGCCCGATTCCCACTTGAGCATAAAGCGCACCGCCTGGCGTATGAACTCCTCCTTTGTTGTGTAGCCCCTCCCCTTATGGGCTTGGATAAAGCGTTCAACCTCGCCTAGAAGTTCTGGCGGCAATATGACAGACTGGTAAAGCATGGCCTCAATAGCGTCTTGATACGTTTGCATCTTGCTTGTTTGGGCCATAAGCTCCCCTAATAAGGCTGTAAGCTTTTGGTGGACGTCGTCTGATATTCGCAATGTTTTCATTCGTGTTTCCTCGATGATATTTTGTGTGGAGTAAGTCTTTTAAGTGTTTCTGATATACTAAATATACAGAATACACTGAAGGCGTAGTAATGCCTAGAAGACGCATAGTAAAAGTTGTCCTAAGCGCCGAGCAGAAGGAAATTCTAAAGGAGCTATCAAGAAGGCTGGGCACAAGCGAAAGCGAAACCCTAAGGATGGCTTTAATGGACTACGCGAAGGAGCTAAGTCTAATGAAGGAACGAGTACGCAAACAAGCCCCAAACTATAAATCCGATTCGAATTCCGCTTAATCAACAAGTTAAAATTGAAGCAACGCACAAATTTTATAACGAAAAAATGGTAAACCGTACTCTGAGAACGTGAAGAGGCACTTTATGAGGAAGAGCAAAAGTTGACGGGGAAAAGCTTTGATAAAATATTGTTAGAGGCTGTCGACGAGGCTTTAGGCTCACTTGGCGAGTCAGCGAAACAGTCAATTTATTATCACCTTGAAGAAAAATTTAAGATACCAAGGGAGGAAATACCAAAACGTGTAGAGGATTTTGCAGAAGGCCTTGAGAAAATTTTTGGAGTAGGGGCACGTTTCCTCGAAATCCTAATAATGAAGAGGCTTTATGATCGCATTGGCAAGCCTCTTGAATGGGACGAGCGGAAAGAATTCGTTTTTGTGAATTATATTGAGGCTGCCAAGAGGAGCTTTAAGAAGGTTAAGCCTAAACGTTAAAGCCTACTTTGTTTTGTTATTGATTTTGGATTCATAAGGATTTTAATGATGTTTCTCGAAAAAGTTTAATGCATCTTAAGATTTAATATACTGAATTGAAGGCGAATAGAGGTGCCCCCAAAGGACTTCCAAAAAACATTCCTAGAAGCCGTTGAAGAAGGACTGTCAACGCTTGGTGACTCACCAAAACAAGCCATCCTATTCCATTTAGAAAACACCTTCAAGATAAAGCTGGAGGAAATCCCAAAAAATTTAACAGAATTTCAAAAAGCCCTAGAAAAAATCTTTGGGCCAGGAGCATCATACCTAGAAAGAGTAATACTGAAGAGGCTTTATGAAAAGTTTCATTTGGATTTTGAGAAACCGGAAGACCAGCAAAACCTTATAGATAGTGTGGAATGCCTAAAAAAGCGCATTTTTGGTGATGTCTAAAACATGGAAAGCGACGGGGAGCTCTTCCGCTTAATTGTTGAAAACTCGCATGAGGGCATAGCAATAATAGATGAAAATTGCAGAATTGCCTATGCTAATAGTGAACTGTTAAAAATTTTTGGACGCCCAAAAGAGGAGATAATTAGGCAAGATTTCAGAAATTTCCTAACAGAAGAGTGCAAGGCGCGCTTCACGGATAAGAGGCTTTGTGCAGAGGAGAGGCGGCATAAAAATGAGGAGAAGGTTCTTTCAGAACATAGACTGAAAATAGTTAGGAAGGATGGTGCAGAAAGGGATATTGAAGTTAGAGCTGTAACATTGAGAGATTATAAAGGCAAATTCTGCACAATAGCCCAAGTGCTTGACATAACAGAACGTAAAAAACTTGAGGCGGAGAGAAAAATTTTTGAAAAGAGGCTTTCAAAGCTGAACACTTATGCTAAAAAGCTTAATAATGCAAAGTCCATTAAGGAGATCTATCGACTGGCTTTAGATGCCATGGAGAAAACCCTCGGTTTTGAATACGCCTCAATCTTTATTGTGGATGAAAACTTCCTTAAACTGGTGGCTTACAGAGGATATTCAAAGGTTTTCTCTCTTAAGCTGCCTCTTGATGGTGAAAAGGGTATAACCGTTAAAGCCGCTAAAACTGGAAAATCTATAATTGTTCCAGATGTTAGGGAAGAGAAAGCCTACGTAATAGGCGGTGAAGAAACCCTCTCAGAACTTGCAACACCCATGAAAATTGGAAGGAAGCTTTTAGGGGTATTAAATGTTGAAAGCAAAAAGCCGGCGGCATTTAACAATGATGACAAGAAGCTTTTAGAGTTGTTGGCTTCCCACGTGGCCATAGCTATGAGCAACCTCAGAAGGCGAGAGAAGCTCTCTGAACTGAATGCTTATGCGCGCACCTTGAACAAGGCGAAAAGTGTAGAGGAGGTTTGCACAAAAACTCTGGACGCAATGCAAAAGATTCTAGGATTCAAAAACGTCGACTTTTTCCTCGTCGTAGGCAAAAGGCTTAGACTGATAAAAACAAGGGGGTTAAACTTCACACCTAAATTAGCGCTTCCATTGGACGGAGACAAGGGCATAACGGTCAAGGCGGCAAAAACCGGCAAAACGGTTTACGTTCCTGATGTTAGAAAGGAGAAAGCCTATGTTGAAGGTGGGATGAAGGGGGTATTATCTGAACTTGCAGTGCCGATAAAAATTGGAAACCGTGTTTTAGGAGTGTTAAACGTTGAAAGCGAGAAACTAGCAGCCTTCGACGATGAGGACAAACGGCTCCTTGAAATATTAGCCTCCCACGTTGCAATAGCATTAAGCAATATAGAGAGAAGGGAAAGCCTACAAAAACTCTCTGAAAAGCTTGAAAACCTAATGAGAAGCTCCACAAAAATAATGACCATTAAGGATGCACGGAAAAGACTTAGAGAGATTGCAAAGGCTATACAACGCTTCGGCTGGAGAAGAGTTGTTATTGGACGTGTGGACGAAAACCTAGAAAGAAGAGAAATCATAACGGTGGGCCTAACAAAAGAGGAGATTAAACTTCTCAAGGAGAGGAGAGCGCCTGGACTTGTCTGGAAGGAACGCTTAGGTCCAAAGTTTGAGAAGTACAAGATTGGCGAGTTCTATTATATACCGTGGAGGGACCCGTGGATTAGGGAGCATTTCTTCCACATCCCACCGGAAATCCCCTTGGAAGTTGCAGAAAAACAGTACATGAAGGTTGCTGTTCCAAGCCGCTTGTCTGAGGAGAACATGGTGGATTGGCACCCACAAGACATGCTTTACGCGCCATTACGCACACCCGAAGGCCGAATAGTTGGCATTTTAAGCATGGACGACCCTGTGGATGGGCGAAAGCCAACAAGAGAGTCTCTAATGCCCCTTGAGCTTTTCCTCCATCAAGCAGCGATAACCATTGAAAACGCTGAACTCCTCGAAAGCCTCGAAAAGGCTAGGAAAGAACTTCAAATTTACGCAGACCAGCTTGAAGAGAAGGTGGAGGAACGAACAAGGGAACTGCGGGAAATACAGGATAGGCTGCTTAAGGCGCAGAGGCTAGCAGTCATAGGCGAGTTAGCTGGGATGGTTGGACACGACCTCCGCAACCCGTTGACAAGCATCGCCGGCGCCACATACTATCTCAAGAAGAGGCTGAACCAGACTATAGATGGAAAAGTTAAGGAGATGCTCGACCTTATCGAGAAAAATATTGGCTATTCTAACAAGATAATAAACGATCTCCTCGACTACTCTAGGGAAGTTAAACTTGACATTGCTGAGACAAGTCCCAAAATGTTAGTGGAGGAGGCTTTGGCTTCTGTTGATATCCCAAGCAACATTCAAGTCGTGAAAAAGGTCTGTGAAGCTGGCAAAATTAAAGTTGACTTTGACAAAATCAAGCGGGTTCTTGTAAATCTCGTGAGAAACGCTGTTGACGCCATGCCTAAAGGTGGAACCCTAACAATAAAGTGTAGAAGGAAAAGTGGAAAAGTTGAGTTTGCTGTTTCAGACACCGGGGTTGGCATGTCTGAGGAAACCATGAAGAAGCTTTGGACACCGCTGTTTACGACAAAGGCTAAAGGTATGGGTTTCGGCTTATCCATTTGTAAACGTTTTGTTGAAGCCCACGGGGGCACCATAACAGTTGAAACCGCTTTGGGTAAGGGTTCAACCTTCACGGTAACCCTTCCAATCGAACCCGAATTAGAAAAAGAAGGAGGTGAAAAGATATGGTTGAAAACGCAAGAATCCTCGTTGTTGACGACGACGAAAACATAAGAAAAGTTTTAACAACCATATTGGAGGAGGAAGGCTACACCGTTGACGAGGCTGAAAACGCAAAGAAAGCCATAGAGAAGACCAGACGGAAAGTCTACAACTTAGCCCTAATAGACATCCGTTTGCCGGACATGGAGGGCATAGAACTTCTAACGAGGATGAAGGACACTGTGCCGAAGATGAGGAAAATAATTATAACGGGTTACCCGACGCTGCAGAACGCCATAGAAGCCGTCAACCGAGGTGCAGACGCCTACATACTTAAGCCCTTTGACATGGAAAAGGTTCTGGCAACAATCAGGGAGCAGCTTAGAAAATATGAGGAGGAGAGACGTTACAGCCAAGAAAAAGTTGCAGAGTTCATCGAAACAAGAGTGAAGGAGTTAGAAGCTGAGAAGGCAGCCCAAAAGCATCAATAAATTTTCAGCATTTTTCAAACTCTCACTCTTACCCTTTTAAAACACTAGGCGGATTAAAGGCGCATTAGAATTTGTATTTAAAATTTTCATGTTTTTACGGTTTTTAACGGGGAGTTTTTCTCCCTTTTATGGGTGGAGTCCCCTTAAAACGGAGCCTTTTAAAGTTGCGGCTCCCGTTCGGTTTTCGACGCTCCTAAAAAGCTTGAAAATTTTGACTGCCTCCTATTTTATTAGCACTGAATTTTGTTTATTGAAAGTTTTTGTTGGCGTGTTGTTTACATTTTTGTTGCATAAAGTTTAAAAAGTTACACTACATTTAGTGTTTTGGAATAACATTTAAACACTATAATTTGAAAGCACGCGATGGGAAGCCATGAAGTGTCCCTACTGCGGCTCGGAAAACATAAAAACCCTTGAGACAAGGGACTCGCCGGACAACACCACAAGAAGGCGTAAGGAATGCGTCAACTGCGGAAAGCGCTTCACAACCTACGAATACATAGAAACCATCGAGTTGATGGTGCGCAAACGCGACGGAAGGCTTGAACGCTTCGACTTAAACAAAATCGTCAGGGGATTGCAGAAAGCCTGCGAGAAGAGACCGGTAACAATGGAGCAGATCCACGCCCTAGCTGAAAAGGTTAGGCAGGAACTGATGGCTATGGGAAAGGAAGAAGTCACCTCACAGGAAATCGGCGACCTAGTAATGAAACACTTGAAAAATCTTGACCGCGTGGCATACGTGCGCTTCGCATCTGTTTACCGCAGGTTTGAGGAGCCGGAGGACTTCCGTCGCGTGCTTCAAGAGGTTAGGTGAAGTAAATGAAGTTTGTTAGGAAACGTGATGGTAGGTTAGAACCCTTCGACCAAGAGCGCATAACAAATGCCATTTGGAAGGCAGCCAAAGCCGTAGGCGGAAAAGACCGTGAACTGGCAAAGCGTTTAAGCGATCAGGTTGTGGCTGAGCTTAAAAGACGTTTCGGGGAAGACGGCGTCCCAACGGTTGAGGAAATCCAAGACGTTGTAGAAAAAATTCTCATAGAGAATGGACATGCAAGAACAGCTAAGGCTTACATCCTCTATCGTAAACAGCACCAAGACATAAGGGAGTTGGCGGGACTCCTAAGCCAAGCAGACCTTGTGGACCAATATCTTGACATGGAAGACTGGAGGGTTAAGGAAAACTCAAACATGAGCTACTCGCTACAGGGCTTAAACAACTACTTGTCGTCAACGGTTATCGCCAAATACTGGATTACCCGCATCTACCCGCCAAACATCGCAGACGCCCATTTCTCTGGGGACATGCATATCCACGACCTAGGCGTTTTGGGACCCTACTGCGTGGGCTGGGACATTAAAGACCTACTTCTAACAGGTTTTGGAGGTGTTCCAGGAAAGATTGAAAGCGTCCCAGCAAAGCACTTCAGAACAGCCCTAGGACAAGTCGTAAACTTCTTCTACACATTGCAAGGCGAAGCTGCAGGAGCCCAAGCCTTCTCGAACTTTGACACTTACTTGGCGCCTTTCATACGCTATGACGGGCTTAACCAGAAAGAGGTGGAGCAAGCTCTTCAAGAATTCTTCTTCAACATGAATGTTCCAACACGGGTGGGATTCCAGACGCCTTTCACAAACGTCACATTGGATTTGAAGGTTCCAGACTTCATGAAAGATGAACCAGTAATAATCGGCGGAAAGGTCATGGACGCCACATACGGCGACATGGAAAAGGAGATGGAGATGTTCAACATTGCTTTTGCAGAGGTTTTAAGCAAGGGCGACGCAAAAGGGAGAATCTTCACGTTTCCAATACCCACTTACTGTATAACGAAGGATTTTGATTGGGATTCGCCTGTTTCCCAGAAAATTTTTGAAGTTGCAGCCAAATATGGGGCGCCATACTTCTCAAACTTTGTCAACAGCGACATGAAACCGGAAGACGTAAGAAGCATGTGCTGCCGCCTAAGAATAGACAACCGTGAATTAAGAAAGCGTGGTGGAGGCTTTTTTGGGGCAAACCCGCTGACTGGCAGCATAGGGGTTGTAACCCTAAACCTTCCAAGGGTTGGCTATTTAGCCAAAAACGAGGATGAATTCTTCGAACGCCTAGAAGCCCTTATGGAGCTGGCAAAAGACAGCCTTGAAATAAAGCGTAAAGTCCTTGAACAGTTCACTGAGAAGGGTTTGTATCCGTATTCTAGGCGTTACCTTAGGGGCGTTAAGGAAACCTTTGGAAAATATTGGAAGAACCACTTCTCAACAATAGGCTTGGTGGGCATGAACGAAGCCATAATGAACCTGTTTGGCTATGGCATTGCAACACCAGATGGACTGGAGTTCGCCGTTAAAGTTCTCAATTTCATGAGGGAGAAGCTTGCAGACTTTCAGGAGGAGACGGGTAACATTTACAATTTAGAGGCAACCCCAGCTGAAGGCGCCAGCTACCGCCTAGCACGCATAGACAAGCGCAAATATCCGGACATAATAGTGGCAAATGAAAGGTATTTGGCTAAGGGTGCGGAACCCTTTTACACAAACTCTTCCCAGCTTCCAGTAGATCATGAAGCAGACCTCTTCGAGGCTTTGGAGCATCAGGATAGGCTTCAGACGCTTTACACTGGCGGAACAGTCTTCCACATATATCTAGGTGAGAGGCTCTACTCATGGAGGGCTGCAGCCGAGCTAGTTCGAAAAGTTGCTTGGAACTTCCGCCTACCCTACTTCACATTGACGCCCACCTTCAGCATATGCCCAACCCACGGCTACCTCAGCGGCGAACACAAGCAGTGTCCGAAATGTGGAGCCAGCTGCGAAGTATACTCTCGGGTTGTAGGCTACCTACGCCCAGTAGACCAATGGAACGATGGGAAACAGGCGGAATTCACCATACGAAAAACCTTTGAGAAAGCCGTTATCTTGCCGCCGGCAACGGTGCCAGCAGGCAGCGCGTGAAAAATGAAGTTCAGCGGCATACAAAAAACAAGCCTAATAGACTACCCGGAGAGAATAGCTTCTGTGCTTTTTACGCCGGGCTGTAACCTACGTTGTCCCTACTGCTATAACTGGAGGATAGTTGTAGATCCAAAACCTCCATTCTTAAACGAGGAAACAGCTCTACAAATACTGGATGAACGCAGAAAATACGTGGATGCTGTTGTCGTCACTGGTGGAGAACCAACCATCCACAAGGAATTGCCCCGCTTCCTAAAAAAGCTGAAAGATCGAGGCTTCGCGGTAAAACTTGACACCAATGGCTTAAATCCAACAGTTCTGGAGCAGTGTCTCCCCTATGTAGATTATGTGGCTTTGGACATTAAAACATCACCGGAGAAATATCACCTTCTAGGGGCAAAAGACACAGCGGCGCTCCTAAAAACTGTTGACATGCTGAAAAGCGGCAAAATAGAATATGAGTTCAGAACAACTGTAGTGCCAAAAATTGTGGAGGAAGTTGACATAACACGCATGGGCGAAACAGTGAAAGGCGCAAAAGCCTACGCGCTGCAACAGTTTATACCCGGCGACACCTTAAGCGAAGAATACAAAAATCTAAAACCATACCCGCCGGAAATTTTAGGAAAATATGCAGAAATTCTGCGGAAATATGTTCAAGAGGTCATAACACGATTCTAATTAAAGTGAAAGGAGTGAAGAAATGTATTGAAAAATGTTCGGAGCGTTCTCAAGAAAAATAAACGACAAATCGCAGTTTTTATTTTATCTTGTTTCTTATCTTCCGTTATATCTTCGTTTATTCAGCCTCTGATTAGTGAACGGGTAGTTTTCATTCAGAGGACACGCGTGATAGAATTGCCTACAATCACAGAAGTACACGCCTATCCTCAAGTCTCTTTGCATATATCAGCGTATGCTTTTGTAACTGTTGAATTCCCTAATGGTACGATAAAACAACTTACACCACAAGAAAGCATCCAAGATTAATAGTATTCTTCATTAATAAAGAAAAGGAGAAAAAGCTAGTAGGCTGATATGCCTACGAAGCGCAGTTTTTTCAGCTTAACCATTGGCACTGTTGAGGTTTCAAGGGTTACAAGCTCTTTTCCAATCATTGGAATCTCTTTTAAGGCTGAGAGCATGCTGTCTGTGAATCGCAAATTAACAATGGGCTTTGTTATCTCGCCCTTCTCTATTAGGAAGGTTCCGTCCCGCGTTAGTCCAGTCAATATGAGTTTTGTTGGCTCAACCGGGTTGACATAATGGAATGTTGTGACGAATATGCCGTGCTTTGTTTCGGCAATGGCTTCTTCTAGTTTAGCGTCTCCAGGCTTCATTATCATGTTGTAGGGTAGGGGCATCTCGCCAAAATAGTCGCCCAATGGTGGGAGCGCATGCCCGGTGCTTTTCTTTCCTTCTCTGCCAGCTGTGAAGGAGTTGTAGCATATGCTTTTTTCAGAAACCACACCGTTTGTTATGAGTTCTAGGGGTTTCTTGGGAACCCCCTCGCCGTCGATTGGCACAGCGTAAAACGTCTTCGGGTTTCTGGCGTCATCAACAACGTTCAGTTTTCCGTCAAAGACCTGCTGGTTGGCGAAGTATTTAACAAAGGATTCTCCGTCCTGGTAGGATTTTGCTGAAAAGCCCACATAACCCATGTAATCCAAAAGAACAGATACAGCCAATGGTGACAAAACAACCTCATACTCGCCTGGTTCCACCTTCACTGGATGTAAACTTCGAACAGACTTGTCCGCAGCGTCTTCAGCCAAGGCTGTTGGCTGGATATCTTTAACCCTTCTGGAATATTGTTGGGCTGCCCCGAAGCCTTCTGACTCTCCGTCCTTTGATATTACTGTTGTTTTCATGTAAGCCGATGAAAGCTGAGCCCATGCTGAAACCCCCAGCGAGTTTGCAACAGCATAGCCCATCGAACCAGTTGACAAGTATCCAGCAACAGCAGCCACTTTAGGCGACTTGGCATGAGCTGTGTTTATGGCTTCCCTAATCTTTTCAGCCCTATATTTCGGCGTACACTCAGCCGTAGCCTTATCAAAGGCTCCTCGCACTGGCTTCCAAGCCTCCGGCTCTGGAAGACTCTTAAATTCCTTGTTGGGCGAGGAAGCCTTGGCAATTTTGACGGCTTGCTCCACAGCTTCTTTTACACTCTTTTCCTCAAGGGTGTTAGCTTGAACAGTGCTTATCCGCTGGTCTAGAACAACTTTTATTGACACTCCACCCATTTTTTGAGCGACATTCTGGTGAATCTGCGAGTTTGCAAAGCGTGTTAAGGCGTTATCAATCATGAATGCCACAGCTTGAGCTTGGCTAACCTTCAGTTTTAATGCATACTCAACGGTTTTTTCGGCTATTTCCCTTAACCTTTCAACATCCACCGTCATTCCCTCCTACTTAATCAATCCAACATGGACTTTTCTGAAGCGGGCAGTGCCGCATCCATGCCCAACATACATGACTTGTCCAGGCACGCCCTTCCCACAGTTTGGAGTGCCCCACATCTTCCAGTCATCCTTGCTTACAGCGTCGCATGAACCCCAAAACTGGGGCGTCACACCCATATATGTTGGGTTCTTAACCATTTTCTCTCGGCTGCCGTTCTTTATTAGCCATCCTATCTCTGTGCCGAACTGGAAGTTTATGCGCTTGTCATCTATACTCCATGAACGGTTCGTCATCATCAAAACCCCTTCACGAGTGTCCTCAATTATTTCTTCAGCCTTGTAGTCGCCTGGAAGCAAGTTAATATTAGTCATTCGTATTAAGGGCAAAGCCAAGGGCGAGTCAGCCCTCATTCCACCGCTGCTCTCTTTGAGGCCAAGCTGGGCGGCCGTCTCCCGTGAACTTTGATAACCAACGAAAACCCCTTCTTTTACGAGGTATACCTTTTTTGCTTTTGTTCCCTCGTCGTCAAAGCCGAAAGTTCCAAGTCCAAGCGGAACCGTGGCGTCTGCAACAATGTTCACTTTTTCAGAGCCGTAGCGGAATTTTCCAAGTTTATCAGGCGTTAGAAAGCTTGTACCAGCATAGTCTGCCTCTGTTCCCAATACACGGTCAAGCTCTGTCGGATGCCCACAGCTCTCATGAATCTGCAAAGCCAACTGGTCACCGCATAAAATTAGATCCGTCTCGCCTGATGGGCACTTCTCAGCCTCGAATAGCTGGATAAGTTCTTCTCCAACGTTTTCCGCGTGATTTGTTAATGCCAAAGCCTCAAAGAATTCATAGCCGCTTGTGGCGAAGTCACCGCGGAAGGCAGATGGATAAGACCTTATTTGCACTTCTGAGCCTTTAACGGCTATGGCTGATATTCCACCACCACACCATGTTATCTGCTGGCTTATCTCAGCGCCCTCGCTGCTCATGAAAAGCTTGTTTTCGCGGTAACCCCTATAGTAGGCGTAGGAGACATTCACCAAAGGCGAAAATTCCTTCAAAAAGCGGCTGGCCTCAACAAGAACTTTTAGCTTTTCCTCTAATGGAACCTTGAAGGGGTCCTTTTTGAAGCTTGTGGCGTACTTCTCACGGTAAACCTTCTCTTTTACCAAGGTTACATCCCTCTTCTTGAGCATGGCGCTGGCTTTAGCTATGCTAACGGCTTTCTCAACACAGCGTTTAACCTCATCTTTTGTTACGTCCACTGAACCGGCAAAACCCCAAGCGCCGTCAACGATAACTCTTACGCCGAAGCCCCTCATCTGCGAATATGATATGGCTTCTGGTTCACCATTCTTCACCGTCAAGTTTTCGTTAAGGATTTCGCTTATTCTAATGTCGGCGTAAGATGCACCTCTCTTGCCAGCCTCTTCAAGGGCTAGTTTCCCAAAATCAACATCCATATCAGACCCTCACTCAGCCTTGAACAGTTAAATATGTAGGGCTTGATTTTAAGCTTTGGCAAAAGCGTAAAGTTTAAAGGTTTACACCATGTTAAGGATTCGAATGCCAGATTCGAACATAAGAGGTTTATCGGCTTGAGTGTTGAGGAGGAAACCATAGAAGAGCGGAAAGCAAAAGTCCTAATCAAGCTTAGGGGCTACAAGCTCATTAAGAAAGAGAAGGACAAAAATGTGGCAAGCTATTTTGTTGAGGCTCCAAAAGAGGGGAAGAAGAAAATCCTAATCTGGTGTGTTCCAGACGAAACTGTTGGCATAATAACCATAAACCGCATGGCAAAAGCCATGAGAGAGGCTGAAATAGAATATGGAATCCTCATAGCAAGCGGACGCTACACAAACGCCGCAAAACAAACAGCAAAGAAAAAGCACATTGAGCTTCTACCAAAAACCTTCCCAGTCTTCGACATATTTGAACATAAACTCGTGCCAAAACATGAAATCCTTACCCCAGAAGAACGCGAAAAAGTCCTAGCCCAATATAGGGTAAAACCGTACCAGCTGCCACAAATAAAGGCTTCAGATCCGGCGGCAAAAGCCATAGGCGCGAAGCCTGGCGACATTCTGCGTATAATCCGGAAAAGTCCAACAGCAGGGGAACACATAGCCTATAGATACGTGGTAGAATAAGCCAATAAGCTCTTAATAGTTGGCTTCAGCAAGCGCTCTGCTTAATAGGCTTTCCACACGCTTATATTCTTTTAGAAGCGCCTCACCAAAACTTGTTAGTTCTGCTCCGCCTCCACCTCTCCTGCCTCCCCTGTAAGTTTTTACTATAGGCTTGTCCAGCGTCTTCTCAACCCTTTTTAAGTAGCTCCAAACATAGCGATAGGACATGCCAAGCTTTTTCGCGGCTTTTGATATGGAGCGCTCTTTCTCTATTTGCTCTAAAATTTGGGCTCCACCCTTTCCTATTAGTGGTTTTCCACGGTGTTCCAGCCATACTTTGAAGGAAAGCTTGTGTTTTGTCTGGTTTTTCATCTTGTTTCTGGTATTTGCCACGTTAGGTTTATAAGCTTATTTCGATATGAACAAAAAAGCACATCGAGGTGTTGCCCATAAAAGAGTTTCAGCTGTCAGCCATCAAAATCTTAATGGCGCTTGTCTTTGGCTTGCTACTGGGAGCAGCAGCCGGTTTAATAGGTGTTGGAGGCGGCGAATTCAGAACGCCCATCCTTCTATACGTTATTGGACTCCCAACTATAACGGCAATAGCTGTGAACCTCCTCGTGGGCTTATTAACAGTGGTTGTCTCTTTTTTAACACGCTTCCGGCTGGGCTTGATAAACGGGCACAGCATAAACTTAGCCCTAATTATGTCAGCCACATCCATTGTTGGGGCTTACCTTGGAGCGCTTTTAACGGGGAAAATCCCGGAAAAACCGTTAAAGAAAGCGCTGGCAATCTTCCTAATAGCCGTTGGTTTAAAAATCGGGCTTGAACCCTTCGTTGAGCTACCATTCACCTTCACCCTCACGTTGGGAGCTTGGGAAGAAGCTTTTTTGGCGGCTTCAGTTGGTCTAGCTATAGGAATTATTTCCGGAACCCTCGGCGTGGCAGGCGGCGAATTCCGAATACCAGCCCTCATATACATTTTTGGTTTAAGTACTCGTGCAGCTGGAACAACAAGCCTCCTCGTTTCAATACCAACAGTGGCTTCTGGTTTCTTAAAACACCACGATATGGGACACATAGATAAGAAGGCCGCTCTTATAGCAGCCGCCATGGGTGTAGGCTCCATCATCGGCGCCTTCATAGGAGCATCTTACGCTGGGATTGTTAGGGAGGATGACCTAAAAGTTCTGCTGGGCATAATTCTCGTCTTGGCAACGGTGCGAATGATAACTAAACCTTAGACTTTATCCTTTCCTCTCTCAACTCGTATAGGATTACCAGCGCTTCGCCAAGGGGTATACCAAGCCTAGATGCAAGTTCAGAAGGTGTAATATCCGGGTTTTCGTGGAGCAAAACATCCCTTGTGTAAGCCTTATGATGGGGATACATAACAATGGCGTGAACTGTCTCTACAAGTATGGGCCAAAGCTTCTCTTTGGCGTATTCTTCAAGGCTCATAACCTATCATGAGAATATTAGTGAAAGTTGGTTATTCAGTTTACTCTTGAGAGCCACCGGAGCCACCGAGGTTTTGCAGCTTCCTCCCAAACTCTTCAAAGCTTACAATTTTTTCTAGGGGTTTCCGATGCCTAATTAAGTGAAGCACTTTTCCCGTAAGATCAAATTTCCCCCTAGGATAGCCCAGCGCCAAAAATGCAACAACACGGTAGTTTTCTGGAATTTTAAGTAGTTGACGTACATTGTTTTCTTCGAAGCTTCCAACCCAGCATGTTCCAAGCCCCAGGCTTGTAGCTGTTAAAACCATGTTCTGCATGGCTATGGCAACATCCACCATAAACCATTTAGGCGAAGCCTTCTGATCGCCGCAGCCAACAATAACGACTGGAGCCTCCTTAAGGAATTTTGCGAAAGGCGCTTGGGCAAGCTTTCCCCGCGTTTCTGCATCTGTAACAACTATGAAGTGCCATGGCTGAATGTTGCTGGCTGAAGGAGCAAGCCTACCAGCCTCCAAAACCCGCAAAAGTTTTTCTTTCGGCACTGGTGTCGGCTGATAAGCCCTTACTGAACGCCTTGCCTGAACCGCCTCAAACACATCCATCCTGTAAACACCACAAAAATTTGGTATGTTATGGCATATGAATAAGGTTTTGCCATGGCGAATAACCACTTAAGGGCTTTGGTAAAGTTTATCTTTAACGATTCTGTTAGGCTACAAATTCAAAAGGGCTAAGCGATGATTAAGGCTGTTGTCTTCGACCTAGACGGAACAATAGTAAAATTCAACATTGACTTCAGAGCCGTGAGAGCCGAAGTTAGAAGCCTCCTAATAAAGGAGGGTGTGCCAGCCTCAGTCCTATCCATAAACGAAAGCATATTCGAAATGTTGAAGAAAATGGAAATTTTCATGAAAAACAATGGAAAACCAGCCAAAAAGATAGAAGAAGTTCGGAGAAAAGCCTTGGCAATAGCAGAAAAATACGAGTTGGAAGCCGCAAAAACAACAAGCCTACAGCCAGGCGTAAAAGAAATCCTAAAAACTTTAAAGGATATGGACTTAAAGATTGGCGTATGCACAGTTAACAGCCAAAAATCAGTAGAACACATCCTCAAAAAATTCGGGATAAGCATGTTCTTTGACGCTGTAACTCCGCGAGACGCCGTTAAAAATGTTAAACCCAACACAGAACACCTAGCAGCCACCTTTGAAGCATTAAATGTAAATCCGAAAGAAGCCTTAGTCGTTGGGGATAGCCCAGCAGACATGAAATGCGCAAAAGAACTCGGCGCAATAGCCGTAGCACTCCCAACAGGCATGTCAACACCGAAAGACCTGGCAGACGCAGGAGCCAACTACATAATAACAACGATAACGGACATACCAACCCTTATAGAACAAATTAACGCTTCCAAAAGCGTTTAGTAGAAAGCGAACATTATTTCAAAGTAAATTGGCTAAATTGTGATTGAGAGAAAAGAGGCTGAATAAGGAATGCCTTTTGAGAAAAGATGCTGATTTTACAGAAACACCCGAAACACGACGTAATGCTCGAAGCCTTCAATTCACCAAAAGAATTTGAAAAACTCAAAAACAAAAGCATAGTCGTCCAAGAAGCCGCCGAAAAAGGAAAGAAAAATCTATTTCGCAGAAGATGAATTGCTAAAGCGGTTTAAAGTAGTATCTTGGCCATTGGGGCCATTGTTGGGTCTGTTGGGGTTCTTCGAACTCCATTTTTAGGGTCATTCCAACCTTTATTTTGTCTAGAGGCACGCCTTTTATCATTCCCGGAATTTTCACGCCGTTTTCTAGTTGGATTATGCCTACTGCGTATGGCGCCATGTTTTGGAATTGGGTTGGCGCCACATGAATTATTGTGTATGTTAGAAGCTTGCCATTTTGGGGGAGTTCAACCCATTCGAATTCTGTTGATAGGCACTTGTCGCATAATGGTCTTGGAGGCAGATGAATTCTTCCGCATTTCCGGCATTTTCCTCCCATCAGCTTTTTCTGGCTTATGTTCTTGTAGAACTGTTCAATTGTGAAGGCTTGGGGCTGTTCGTTCATGCGCCTTTTTCACCCCCTCTTGTAGATGTGAACTGTGGCTGTGGCGCCCGAGCCGCCCACATTGTGGGTTAAGCCTATTTCTGCGTCTGCCACTTGCCGCTTTTCAGCTTGTCCTGTAAGCTGCAAGTATATTTCGTAGGCTTGGGCTGTTCCCGTGGCGCCTACTGGGTGGCCCTTCGCTTTTAGGCCTCCGCTTGTGTTGACGGGGATTCTGCCCTTCAATGTTGTTTCGCCCTTTTCGGCTAGTTTTCCCCCTTCGCCGGGCTTGCAGAAGCCCAAATCTTCGTAGGCTATTATTTCGGCTATTGTAAAGCAATCGTGCACTTCGGCCACGTCGACATCTTCTGGTTTGACGCCAGCCATTTCATAGGCTTGTTTTGCGGCTAGTTTTGCAGCTCTAAGCGATGTGAAGTCTTCTCTTTCATACATGCCTATGGTGTCGCTTGCCTGGCCGCTTCCAATTATGTGCACCGGCGTGTCTGTGAATTTTTTGGCTATTTCAGGCCTTGTAAGTATGAGGCAGCTTGCCCCATCGGTTATGAGTGAACAATCGAAGAGTTTTAGGGGCCAAGCGATAACCCGTGAGGTTAAGGCTTGTTCTAGGGTTATTTCCTTCTGCATGTGCGCCTTAGGGTTTAGGCTTCCATTAGAATGGTTTTTTACAGCCACGTGTGCCAATTGCACCTCTGTTGTGCCGTACTTGTGCATGTGGGCGGTGGCCATCAATGCAAATAATCCTGGAAAGGTTATGCCGTGCCACTGTTCGAAGGGGAAGTCCGAAGCCATAGCCAAAAACTCCGTGACTTCGGGAGTGCTTCGATGAGTCATCTTCTCAACACCGCCAGCCATGACAACATCGCATAAGCCTGAAGCTATCGCATATATTGCTGCCCTTAGGGCTGCACCAGAAGAGCTGCAAGCCGCCTCAGTTCTTGTAGCCGGTATATGTAACAAACCAGCCCAATCTGCCGCTGTGGCGCCGGTGTGTCCCTGATGCTCGTAGGATTCGCCCATATGCCCAATAAAAAGGGCTTTTATGTCTTTTTTGGGGTCTAGTTTTGGGCAGCGTTCATAGGCCTCCTTTGCCGCTTGGGCGAAAATCTCGCGAGCGTATAAGCCTTCAAGCCTTCCAAATTTTGATAAGCCTGCAGAAACTATTGAGGCTAGGGGTTTTCCCTTCAAATTAAACCTCTCCCAGAGTTAGCCTTATGGAGAAATCCCTAGTTGACGAACAAGTATTTTTAAGTTTCTTCAACGCTTCCGCCGATTTTCCACGAAAAGTTTTATGTAAACACCAGTTTAAACTATAGCTCTAAAACGAGAAAAGGGAAGGAGAAATTATGAGTGAAGTTGCAATTGTTGGTATTGGATGCGTCGGCTTTAGACCAATAACACCAGAGCTTTCCTATAAAGAGTTGATGTTTGAGGCGGCTGTTAGAGCCTACGAGGATGCTGGTGGAATAAACCCTAGGGAGGATGTGGACGTTTTTGTAACATGCGCCGAAGACTATTTGGAAGGCTTTAGTATATTTGACGAGTTCGTCCCAGACCAGCTTGGCGCAGCCCTACGCCATTTGTTCACAGTTTCAGGCGACGGCATGCTTGGACTGGCAACAGCCTACATGCTGATAAAAACTGGATATTTTGACACGGTGGTTGTGGAAGCCCACAGTAAAGCCTCAGACATACTAACTTACATGGATATTGTCCAGTTTGGACTCGACCCGATTTTTAATCGTCCTTTGGGCGGGCATCCATACTACATTGCTGGTTTAGAGATGAACCGCTACCTGCATGATACTGGCACGACAGAGGAGCAGTGCGCCCAAGTCGTGGTCAAAAACAAGAAAAACGCCATCCTCAACCCATACGCAGCTTATGGCTCTGACATAACCCTAGACCAGGTCATGCATTCAGAGAAGCTTTTCCACCCGCTGAAGAAGCTGGAGATTAGTGCACCTGCAGACGGCTGCATAGTCATGGTTCTAGCCTCCGAGAAAGTTGCTGAAAAGGTTACCGACAAGCCGGTCTGGGTTAAAGGTATTGGATGGTGCACTGAAACCCCAAGTCTTGAGACAAGAGACTGGACAAGGGCTGTTTACACAAGGCTGGCGGCTGAAATGGCCTACAAAGAGGCTGAGATCACTAATCCTTGGAGGGACATCGACTTCGCGGAAATTCACGACTTGTTCGCCTATAAGGAGCTACAGCACATGGAAGCCCTAAAACTGTGCGATTATGGCATGGCTGGGAAACTAACAGAGGAAGGCTTAACATCCTTGGACGGCGAGTTTCCAGTGAACCCGTCTGGAGGACTTTTGGGGATGGGTTATGGGCTGGAGGCTTCTGGACTGCAGAAAGTGTTTGAAGTCGTCTTACAGCTCAGAGGCGAGGCTGGCGCGAGACAAGTTGACGACGCAGAGGTGGGTTTAGCCCACACATGGCGGGGAATTCCAACCGCAACAGGCGCTGTAGCCGTTTTAAGCAATGTTAAATGAGGTGGAGGTGTAAAAGGGGTATGTTTGGAAAGAAAAGGGTAGCAATAGTTGGTGCAGGCATAACCCTATTTAGGAGAAACCTAAAAGAAACCGGTAAAGAGTTGTCGTATCACGCGGCTAAAATGGCTTTGGAACAAGCTGGAATGGAGCTCCGCGACATCCAAAGCGTTGTTATGGGAACGGCGCCCGACGCCTTCGATGGAGTCCACATGAAAGGCGAATATTTGGCGGATGGTGCAGGAGCCTATCATAAGCCATACACAAGGGTTTATGTTGGCGGTGGAACAGGAGTTTTCGCTCCCTTAGCCGGCTGGTGGCACGTGGCCTCTGGAAAGTTTGACACATGCTTAGTTGTGTGTGAGGAGAAGATGTCTTCTTGTTATCCGCATCCCCAATATGCCTTCACAACAATCTTCGACCCTATACTTGAGCGGCCAATTGGCATGAACCTAATATGGATTTTCGCCTTGGAAATGCACCGCTACATGCACAAACACAACATAAAGAAGGAGGACATCGCCCTAGTCTCTGTTAAAAACAAGCGGAACGCCCTAGACAACCCAATAGCCCAACTGGCCGCCAACATAACAGTGGAGGACGTCTTAAACTCTGAAATAATGGCTTGGCCGGTCCAACGCTTGGATGTAAGCCCGACAAGCGACGGAGCAGCCGCAGTTGTTCTCGCCTCAGAAGACGTTGCTAAAGAGGTTACAGACAACCCAGTATGGATTGACGGCGTCGGCTGGTGCATAGACTCAACACATTGGACTAACCGCGACTTGTATTATCCGGATTATGTTGAGTATGCAGCCCGCATGGCCTACAAAATGGCTGGAATTAAGAATCCGCCTAAAGAGATCGATGTAGCAGAACCCTATGACCCCTTCGACTATAAAGAGTTGCACCACATGGAGGGGTTACTACTATGCAAGAAGGGTGAAGCACCGAAACTGACAAGGGAAGGCGTAACCCAAAGGGACGGAGACTTGCCCACATGCCCATCGGGCGGGCTTTTGGGATGCGGAAACCCCATAGCAGCAGCCGGCTTGATGAAAGTGTGCGAAATCTTCTGGCAGCTGCGAGGTGAGGCTGGAAAAAGACAGGTACCCGGAGACCCTAGAACTGGCGTTGCGCAAGCGTGGGGTGACCTAATGCAGTACGGCTCAGTGATAGTTTTGAGGCGTTAAATGGAGGGATAGGAATGAGTGCCAAAATTAAGCATTTTCCGGGTGAAGAGATTGAAACTAAGGACTTTCGTGAAGGAAAAGTTTTGTTTGAAAGCTTCCATCCAAAAGCCAAGTACGCTTGGAGTGCCGGCATAGCCATAAGCCGATTCCTAGAAGAGCTTAAGAATGGGCGGATTATTGCTTCCACATGCAGCAAGTGTAAGCGCATAATGGTTCCTCCGCGGATTTACTGTGAAAAGTGCTTTAAACCCACAGATGGCTGGACCTTTGTGAAGGATACTGGCGTAATCAACACATTTTCAGTCTCGTTCATTGCCGCTGATGCTTCTAGGCTGAAGGAGCCCATAGTTGTGGCTATCATAAACTTGGATGGTGCCTCGGAAGGCATGGGCATAGTTCACTGGTTGGGTGAATATGGCGACTGGAGGGAAATCAAAATAGGCATGCGGGTAAAAGCCGTCTGGAAACCGCCAGAGGAGCGGACAGGCGCCATCACAGACATAAAATACTTCAAACCCGTAAAGGAGTGAAAAGCCATGAGCCTTGAAAAGATAACTAACCCATTAAACGCCCGCCACTGGATAGGCCACATGGAAGCTGACTACCGCTACACCCTTGGCATTGCCGGAGAACGCTTCTTCAAAGAAATTAAGGAAAACGCCCGCATAATGGGCGCCAAATGCCCAAAATGCGGCGTAGTCTTTGTTCCGCCAAGACTTTACTGTGAGAAATGCTTTGCAAAGCTTGAGGAATGGGTTGAAGTTGGCAAAAAAGGCGAAGTCTACACGTACACAATAGCCACGATAGATGTTGATGGCAAGAAACTTGAAAAGCCCCAGATATATGCGTTTATAAAATTTGATGGTGCTCACGGTGGACTAATCCACAAAATAGGCGAAACAGAAAAGGTCTACATAGGAATGAAAGTGGAAGCGGTTTTCAAGCCGCCCAGCGAGAGGAAAGCATCAATAAACGATATAGCCTACTTTAAACCATCGGAATAGCTTCATACTTTATTCTCTTTTTTATCGCCGAATCATTCAGCCCTTTTGCTGCGACTTGAAACCCTTTAGGATGTTTTTCTCTTTCTTCGCCAGACGACTATTGCGACTGTAGGAAGCGCCAACAAAGGCAACAGAGCCATAAGTTTTTGGAACTCTGGAACTACCGTTATTTTCACTGTTGAATGATGATAAGCGAAATAGATGATGCTTAAAGTTTCATTCTCAAATATTGTTTTGTGCTCAGCTGCAACGCCGTTCACCTTTATAGCGAAGGGTGGCTGCATAAGGCTGTGGGGTATTGTTAATCTGCAGAACCCGTAAGTCTGCCCTATCTTCGATTCAGAGGCATGCAGCACTATTGTTCCGTTGGAGGTGAAGTATTGGAAGTTGCCTATTGTTGAGTTAGAAATTACTTCAACATTAAAGCCGGACGGTGTGCCGAAGCTTCTGAAGGGACCCATTAAGGGATAATTGTCAAAGTTTTCTTCAGCAATATAATATGGCGTGTCACCTATGCCATCTTCATCAGAGTCTTCGCCATCATAATCGTCCCAATAATTGCCTTCAGATGGATTGCCGCCGCTCCAAAAGTTTGTTGAGCCGTCGCTTCCCACGTGCTCTTTGTTGCCTATGAAGTTATTATGATAGAAGATGTTATTGCAGGAATCTCCAATGTGGATGCCGGTCCAATTGTTGTCTACTATGTTGTTTCCAATTATGCGGTTGTGGTCGGATCCCCACCAGATTTCCATGCCGTTTTCTGTATTATTTATCAGCGTATTACCTATTATGGTGCAGTTGACGGCGCCTTCAAGCCAAATTCCATAGCCAAAACGCGTTACGATTACATTTTTAACTGTTACATTCTCAATTTCCATAAGGTATATTCCAGCTGCTCCGTCGCCAATCCCTTCTATGGTGTAGCCAGCCCCATCAATTGTGATGTTGTTTCGCTCCACGTCAATGCCGTCGCCGGAGCTTGATATGTTGCCAGTCAAAATGTAAGTGATGTAGTCACTAGTTATTATGGGCGCGTCAGATGGTTCTATGGTTCCATCCTCCCTAATGGTGATGGTGCCGCTCCAAGCCTTAACGGGTCTAACGTTAACCATTAAGGACAAGCCGAACAGCAAAAGTGCTGCCAACATTGTGATTAGGGCTATTTTGCACTTTTTATCCACAAATTTTCCTCGCAAGCTATTGAACACATACCTTAATTAAACTTTCTAAATCAGCATCCGAATATTACAGGAAACGAGAATGCTAGATTTTGTCTAATGCTTGTTTTAGGTCTGCTATTATATCTTCTGGGTCTTCTATTCCCAAGGCTAGGCGTACGAGCTGGTCTGTTATGCCTAGTTTTTGGCGTTGTT
>JAWAZO010000014.1:0-25700 GCA_038817565.1 Bathyarchaeia archaeon | reverse complement strand
CTTATGAGTCGCTGTTTCAAACCGCCTGGTTCATCGAATCCCTAACCTCACAGACCCTTGTAATTTTTGCCATTAGAACAAAGAAGTCGCCTTTCTGGAAAAGTAAGCCGAGTCGACTTTTGCTTCTCAGCAGCATAGCAATAATAACATTTGCGCTGATAATTCCTTACACTCCATTAGGAGAAATTTTCAGATTCGTAAAGCCTCCAGCAACCTTCTATATAGCATTAGCCGCAATTCTCGGCGCCTATATAGCCCTAGTCGAGGTCGTCAAAAGCTGGTTTTACAAGAGGTATGGCTACCGCCTAGAACAAATCCTAATTCCGCCCAAGAAGATGGGGATATACCTCACTAAAACTGCAAAGCTCATTCAAAATGTTATAGCTGTCATCTGTCTACGTTCAGAGGACGAAATAACAGTTGACTCCCTCCTAGAAGACTTAGAAAGAAGCATGGAATACCCACTCGACTATCACCAAGTAGGCCACACAATTCAACATTTGAAACGTGCAAGCCTCATAAGCTTTGAGTGGCGCCAAAAGACAATCAAACGGGAAAAACCACTAAAAGAATACGTTACAAAACAGTTGATAACCAGCGATCTATGGCCAAAAATAGCACAAGACTGGCACAAAATCAGCAAAAATATCAAAGAAAAACATGGAAAAGTGAACCCGGAATACCAAGAACTCCTACATTTGTAAGAACTTCAGGACAGCCCATAACTGCAATTATTTTCGTGTTGTTTGTCATTGGCGATGGAAAATGTTCAGCCAAAGAAGACGCTGGCAAGTTCATAAAGTTCAATGTCAACTGTTTTCCTTTTGCCAACAACGTCTTTAAGCGGCACCGGCACTATTTGGTTTCCTTTAAGCGCCACCATGTAGCCAAACTTTCCTTCGTGGGCTAGGTCTACTGCTGCTACGCCGAATCTTGTAGCTAGTATGCGGTCAAAGGCTATTGGCGAACCGCCACGCTGCAAGTGTCCCAAGACAACCACTCTTGTTTCTATGCCAGTCCGTTGCTCAATCTCCTTAGCCAAATAGTAGCCTATACCGCCTAGGCTTATGTGGCCGAACTCGTCTATTCGTTCGCTGTATACTATTTCTTTTCCGCCTTTTGGTTTTGCGCCCTCTGCAACCACTATTAGGCTGAAGTTTCTTCCACGCTTCTGCCTCCGCCTAATGTATTCGCAGACCTCGTCTATGTCAAAGGGCTTTTCCGGTATTAGGATGGCGTCCGCCCCGCCAGCTAGTCCGGCGGCTAAAGCTATGTGCCCTGTGTAGCGTCCCATAACTTCTAGGATTATGACGCGGTTGTGGGCTTCTGCTGTGCTGTGTAGCTTGTCTAGGGCTTCTGTTGCTATGGCTACGGCTGTGTGGAAGCCGAAAGTGTAGTCTGTTTCTACTAGGTCATTATCTATTGTTTTTGGAACTCCTACGCATTTAAGACCGTAATCAGCCATTTTGTGGGCAACGCTTAAAGTGTCGTCTCCGCCGATGGCTATAACTGCGTCTAAACCGGCTTTTCTGGCGTTTTCCATTATTTGTTCCGGTCCACCCTCACGTTTGAAGGGGTTAGTTCTAGACGTGCCAAGGATTGAGCCTCCTCTTGGGAGTATGCCCGCAACAGCCTCGAAGTCTAATGGAATCAGTTTGCCTTCCAGCAGCCCGCGCCAGCCTTCCTTTATGCCTATTATCTCGTCTCCGTATGTTTGTATTCCCCGTCTGACAACAGCCCTTATGACGGCGTTTATTCCCGGAGCGTCTCCCCCTCCACTTAACACGCCTATTCGCATCCTGTTTTCCTCCAATTAATTTACGCTTTTCCAGAGCTGCCGAACAAGCGCATTTTCGCCTTAATAACCTCTTTCATGGCTTCTTTTGCGGGTCCCAAGATTTTTCTGGGGTCAAATTCCTTTGGCGAGTTTGCTAGGACCTCGCGGATTGTGGCTGTAAAAGCCAGTCTTAGATCTGTGTCTATGTTTATCTTTGTTATTCCAAGCGAGATTGCCTTTTTAATGTGCTCTTCTGGTATGCCCTTTGCTCCCGCTAGCTCTGCCCCGAATTTTATAGCTTTCTCAATTATCCATTGAGGAACACTCGAAGCGCCATGCAGCACTAGTGGCACTTCAACTCTTTCGCGTATCCGTTTTAACCTTTCGAAGTCCAGTTGAGGTTCGCCCTTAAACTTGTAGGCGCCATGCGAGGTGCCTATGGAAACAGCCAATGCATCCACGCCTGTCCGTTTCACAAATTCTTCAGCTTCCCTTGGATCTGTTAGGACAGCCTCCCTTTCCTCAACTTTTTTTTCTTCAACGCCCGTAAGCCTTCCAAGCTCTCCCTCAACTGAAATCCCCTTTTCATGGGCTAGGTCTACGACATGCTTTGTTAAGGCGATGTTTTCCTCGAAGGGTAGGTGAGAGCCGTCAATCATCACAGACGTGAAGCCAGCTTCTAGGCATTTTTTAACAGTTTCTACGTCTTCTCCGTGATCGAGGTGCAGCGACATGGGAATGGGAATGGTTTCAGCTGCTGTTTTGACAAGCCTTGCCAAATAGTTTAGTCCGCCATATTTTATGGCGCTGGGTGTTATAGCAACAATTACCGGCGACTTTTCTTCAACTGCGGCTTCCACAACCGCCAGTAGGCTTTCAAGGTTTTGGATGTTGAAGGCTCCAACAGCATAGGCTCCCCTTTGAGCTTTTTCTAATAATTCCTTGCTGGTTACAAGCATCTGAATTTCACTGCCAGTGATATTTGCGACTGAAAGATATAAAGCATTTACAGATTGTCAAAATTAATTTAGCGTGTTTAGCCGAAATTAATATTCAAAATATTGTTCCATCTTCGAAGCAGACAATAGGAAAAGCTTATTCTATTACAAATGCATTTTAAGGCTTGAAACTTGTTAAGGCTTGGTGATAAATTGGGTGAGGGTGGCTTTAAGGCGGGGTTAATCCATCTAGCCCCTGTGATGGCAAGCGTGTCCGTTGGGGTTTTATGTGCTTATCTCTTGTTTGCATCCCCAATTGAGCTTTACAGTGTTACCCCCTTTTCAGAAAGCCCAACTGGCTCCATTGGAAACGCCTTATACTTTGTTGTGCTGGTTGGGTTTGGAGCTTCAATCCTGTTTTTCCTTATGAAAAGGAAGAGGGACAGGATTATCGCCATCGTTATTGGCTTTTCTTTGGCTACAGCCGCCTTTCTTCTATCATTTGTTTACCTTTCAGCCGTCCTTAGGCTTCTTGGACTTTCATTTATTGAAATTCTTATTCCCGCCTCAGCCTTTTTAACGGTGCTTGTTTATTGCATAATTTTTAAGACCCGTAGCAAGGTTGGCGATTTTATAGTGCTTTTGTTGGGTGGCGCCCTTGGGGCTTTTTTGGGAGTTTGTGTTCCAACTTTAAGCGCTGTTCTCATCTTGTGCTTTTTGGCTGTATATGACACGTTTGCCGTTTATCGTGGACCTGTGGGTAAGATTGCCCGTGAAGGATTGGAAAAGTTTAGGGGTTTAAGCTTCTCTTTTAAAAATA
Source organism: Bathyarchaeia archaeon (assembly GCA_038817565.1). Classification (GTDB taxonomy): domain Archaea; phylum Thermoproteota; class Bathyarchaeia; order Bathyarchaeales; family Bathycorpusculaceae; genus JAGTQI01. The sequence goes on along the minus strand of JAWAZO010000014.1, from coordinate 22,165 downwards.
TTCATATGGGGCTCGGCGACTTAACTTTCTATTCTATGCTTGCCGGACACATGCTTGTTTATTTTGGCTTGCTGTCTTGTCTATTTTCTATAGCTGGTATTTCGCTGGGTTGTTTTTTGGCTTTTAGAATGCTTGAGAAGGGCGGAGTTTTCCCTGGATTACCTTTTCCAATAGCTTTTGGTCTGGTTTTTGGCTTTCTCGTTGTTCTGCTTTCTTAGATGAGTGGATTCTGTTTATTGGGCCAGCACTAGGCGTGTTGTGTTTACGTCAACCTCAACTATCTTGCAGTTTTTAAACTCCTTCGTTTGCCCGGAAACATCCTTCAATATTATTTTTCCGCCTTCAACCTTTGCGTAGACAACGTCGTCCCAAACTTCCTTTCCGTTTAGGATCACTTTAAATTCACACATGCGATTTTCGCCTTATCGTATTGGAGGCTGGTGTTTTCTATAATTTTTGCGGTTTTGCTTGTTGATTTTTGATATGGATTTTGGGTTCATAACCCTAATTATGGCTTTAACATAAAGGCTTAAGGTGGTGCGTGGAATTTGACTTTGTGGCATGAAATCGAAGACCTTCAGAAAAAGAAGGCTGAGCTAGAATTTCAACTTCACTCGCTGGAAGAGAAAGAGAAAACCCTAGAGGAAAGAGCGCGGCTACTGGAGGAGAAGTTAGCCATCAAAGAGCTGGAGCAGAAGGTTAGAATTAAAACTGAAAGCATTGAAAAGCTTGAATCCCGTATAAGTGATCTTGAGCATAGGCTTGGCATATCCACAAACATCATGGCTGTTCCAGAGCCAGAACAAGCAAAAGTTCAGCGTGGCGAAAACAGCTTTAATCTTAGGAAACTCTTCGGCGAATAGCAAACCATAAGCTTTAAGACTTTACTAAATTCGACTGTAACATTTTTTGTAGTTGACTCTATCTTCTAAAGTTTTATGTGCGTATTGGGCGTTATTGCATAAAATAGTTAATAATCTTGAAACGGGCTATTACTGTCTTGCAGAGCAAGGTAAAGATGAATCTGAATGACTGCTAAAGACGAGCGCGGCAGTTTCGCATCTTCAGACATATTTAGTCTACTTGTTGAAACCAGCGAGAGGGAAAAGCGGAAACGCAGAGAGGAACTTCTCGCGCCTTTAGGCGTTAAGGAATTCTTTGTTGATGGAAGCATAAATATAGACAAGCGTACATGCAAGGGCGTGGAATGCAAACTGTGCATTAAGGCTTGTCCCACCAACGCCTTGTTCTGGAAGAGCAGCGGCGAAGTCGGCATAACAGAAGAATTGTGCATATACTGTGGTGCATGCGTTCTAAACTGTATTGTAGACGACTGCATAAAAATAACAAGGAAAAGAGAGAATGGCGAAACAGAAAGATTCAGCACACCAAGAGCCTTCACAATGCTGGAAAGCGCTATAAACGCCAAAAAACGCTACGAAAGGGTTAGGGCGGTTTTCCCGACAACCACAGAATACCTAAAGCTGTATAAGCCACAAATGCTGTAATTAAGCATAAAGCTGTGTCAATTTTGACTTCTTCTCACACATTTTACCTACCTCCTCCTTTCTAGAATGTTCTGCCACCAACCTCTTTGTATAATCTCAACTACCAAAACACTTGTCAGCAGTCAAGATCCAAGAAAAGGGAACAAACGCGTTCCCGTTGTGAAAAGTTTAAGTTTAATGATGACAAATATGACGGCTGGTGCTTGTCTTGGAAAGTTTCAACATTGGGAGGTTTCTATTCCTTCCGGGGAGAAAGGTTTTCGGCGTTTTGGTTGAGTCGGAGCTTAATCCGACGGTTTTAGTGGAGATTTCGGATTTGGGGTTTAGGCATGGTGTTTTGGTTCCTACAATGCAGTACAATGTAATTGATGGTGAAAAAATTGTTGGGTTAGGTTTTGCAGACTTAACTAACGCAGATATTTCCATCGAAGAACTTGCTGAAAAAATACGTAAGATCGAAGGCATTAAAAATGTGCAGATTCTTCATCCAACCGCCGAAGGCTTTGTGGCGGACTATCTCTCCGTTAAGCTCCTTTTAGCTGGTGACAAAGCCATCATTTTCAGGAAACCAGGCTATGAAGGACTCATTGTTGGAATGAGGGAACAGTTTGGGACAGCCGGAGAAGCTTTTCTATACCACACCGGATACGATGCAGGAATGAGATATGGCAAATCTCATCAGGATTTTGCAGCAAAGTTGGGCATAAAAGACTCTATTCAAATACTTTGCAAAATATCAATGCCTTTGTATATTAGTATGGGCCTTGGTAAACCAGAAATTTTGGAGACCCGCGCAAAACCCTTTAAAACCATCATAAGAGTTTATGAGAGTTTTGAGTGTGAGTTGGGTGTTGGAGCAAAAAAGCCCTACAGTAATTTTATCCGCGGGATATTTGCAGGCCTCTTAGCTCAACTGTTTAATAGAAGAATGGAAGCTAAGGAACGCTGTTGCGTGGCGAAAGGAGACCCATACTGCGAATTTGAAATAACGCCGGAGTAAAAGCACAAGTCAAAAAGTTTATGGGCTTATGTTTGTGTTTGCCATTTTTCTTGTAGGAATTTTGGTATTTCTGACGAGTCTCTTGGGCCGACTATGACTTGCCATCCGCTTAGCTCTTCTATTTCTCCGCTTAGACGTGCCGCCTTTCCCGGAATAATTAGTTTTCTGTGTTTCACCTTGTTTTCTATGCCAGAGGCTTTTATTGCTTCGGCTACTTTTTCTGCTGTTAGTTTTCTTCCGGCTACTGCGCTGTCTACGGCTATGCCTTCCGTGTCTACAACCAGCAGGTAGGCGTTTACCTTGGCTGATTCTATGTCTGAGGCTACTGTGTAGTAGGTCAGGGCGAAGTTGGTTGTGAACATGACTGGCGAGTTCTCGTCTGGAGTGCCAAAAACCTTCAATCCTGGTTCTACGGCTACTGGTTTGCGGGGATCCGTGTAGATGTTGGCTCTTAAAACTACGTTTGGCAGCAGTGCCCAACCGTCTAGACTGTGCATTATTAGGATGTCGGCAAAACGCACTATGAGCATGGCAGCCAAATAGGCTTCCCGCCATTTGACGATTTCCGGGGCTATTCCGGCACTTTCAAGCCAAACAGTCATGGGTACACCCATTAATGGAAAGCCTAAAAGCTCGTCGCCTCGTTTGCAAGCCGCCCGCCTTATCATTGTGAAATTGTTAAGAGTGTCAGCTAACCCTTCGCCAGCAAAGGTTCCGGGGTCCAAAACAAGGTCTTCCACACCATACTCTAGGAGCGTCTTTGTCAAAGATTTTAGCAGTTTAAGGTTGTTTGGTGCAAAAACTGTTAGTGGACAACCATACATTAAGGCTAGTTCAGCTATCTCCCTCCAATTATTCTTGGTAGCTGCATACAAAAGCGGCCTAGCCTTCGGCGCAGCCATCAAGCCAGCCTCCAAAACCGTGGGGTTCAACGAGCACAAGATCATGGGCAGCTTTGTGTTTTCAACCACTTTCTTGACTGTTGCCTTAAACTTGTCCGGATCGTTGGAAGTTGAGCGAACGGCAATCATGTCCAACTTTAAAATTTGCCCAATATACTCGTAGTGGAAATCTTCAACCCGTTTAATTCTGCCCAAGATTTCTTCGTCTGGCATTTCGTCTGTAACGTCTATGGCTATGGCTGTTGGGTTAAAGTATGTAAGCTCGTGGCGGTACATAACAAGTTTTCCGCCGATTTTAACGGACCTTTCGCCTGCGCCAACAACAACCTCTTTTATGGCTGGTTTCAGCATCTCCTTAAGCTGTTTGTAGGCTTTCTCAAACTCTTTCTTTAATATGGGCTTACATTTCTCTATGGGAACTTCGCGATTGACAACTTTCGTGGCGAAGGCCATGCAGTTTTCTTCGCCACATTCTTTACAGTTTGTACGGGGTAAAAGCTTGTAAACGTCTATTGGGCTGAGTTCCTTAACGCCAACCTTGCCTTTACCTTCCTTCCCACTCATAAGCCTTCAACCTCCATTAAATGTTAGACTTTTGCAATAACCCATTCCACAAGCTTGTCAGCGTTGCCAGACTTACCGCCCATAAGCTGGGCTATAACATCCTTAACAGTTTTTACGGCTGCGGGATGCATCATCATGAAAAGGTCTACGCCGGCCAGAAGAAGCGTCAAGGCCGTGACAACCTCCCATAATGGTCCTCGAAGTTCGCGGGGTTCCCATTCAGGAGCCATTTTCAGCCAAGCCTCACGAGCCGCCCAAGCGTTTGTTGTTCCAGAAGACATGGGATGTGCCAGCTCAGGGTCACCCATCAAAGCTGCTAGGCGAGCCCTCTCCATATTCGTGAAGGCGTAGTCTAAACCATAGCCTAGGGCCGCTGTAGTTAAGTCCATAATGATGTCCTCTTTCGGCAGGTAATCGTATAGTCGGCGGTTCAGCTCTCTAGCCAAGTTTAAGTCCATAGGCGTGAATGATAAGGCCACATGCCCATTCTTTTTGATGAATTTGGCGCAGCGTTCAACATCCATATCCCTAGTAATAGAGCTAATTAAGAAGCGTTCGCCAGCGAAGGTTTCCGCCACCTCTTGAAAAACATCTGCGTCCTTCACGGGGTCGCCGCAGCCGCCAATGATTAGCGGCACATCCACAGCCTGTGCAACAGCCTCAACAGTTTTAACAGCCTCTTTTGGCGAGGCATCCTTAACAAGGGGATCTATGCTGATGAGGTGAATTGTTATCAAGTCGGCGCCGAACTTTTCAACAGCCAATTTAGCCCAAGCCGCCGGGTCGCCTAAAACATCCTTAACATGCATTTTAACAGCTTTTGCAAGCGGGACTTCCATGTCGAAAACATCTAAAGATATGACTGGCGGATGAGGCGTAGGTCTTTCAAAAGTGTAGAAGGCTGGGGTTGTCTCGCCTCCAATAACAATTGTTTTGCCCCTTGTTCCGCCCTCACTTTTTGTGGCTCCAAGCTTAACCTCAACAACCTTTCCGGGGTATGTTTCTATTGGCGGGATAAACTCGGCCTCAATTATCTGGGTGGGTTTAGCCTTAACCGGCGGGGCAACTTTAGATGGGATAACCGCTGGTGCCGCCACAGCGCCCGGCTGAAGCCAAATCTCTAGGTCGCCAACCTCCATCTCGAAGTCTTCAAGCTCAACCTCTTGAAGCTTAGCCAGAAGCTCCATCAGCCGCGAGTTCAGCTTTAGCCCTAAGACTGTCTCGTCCTTTTCTCCCTTTTCAGCCAAGTCCCCTTCACCTTTTCTCCGGTTTCTCACTTTTAACAGAACGTATTATAACACGTTTGGCATAGATTTTGGCATCCTTCAATATGATTTTGTATCCGCCAGCGGTTATCGGCAGTGTTGCCGCGGTGATTGTTGGCACCATTGCCGGTACAGCTTCTTCTCGCGCTTCAGCGGCCTCTGCTGGAACAGCCTCTGGAACGGCCACAACCTCCTCTTTCCAGCGCTCAACAACAGGGTGGCCACGGGCTTTCAGAAAAGCCTTCAACTCATCAATTGTTTTGGCGTCCTCTTCCGTAGCAATTTTGTCCACAAGCTCAGCTGGAATGAAGTTTTTAACGCGCTCCTTCACTTCCTTTGGCATCCAGACCACACGTTTGTAGCCGCCGTCAGCCTGCAGAAACTTTGGAGAACGCATGTACTCGATAGATATGCCGTGGAAACCGTCCACTTGACGTCCACCAGCTGTTGAGTCCGCCAACGTGGAAAAGGCTAAACCATTCACAGTCACATCCTTATAGCCTCTGTGGACTATGCCGAAACCGTCCACCTCTGGAATGTAGAAGGCAACACCCTCAAAACAACCACAGGAAGTGTGAGGATAGCCAAAGGCTGTGTAAAGCCAAACACGGGTTATCTCGCCTAAGGTGCGCTTCTTAACAGCCTCATTCACACCTGAATACTCACCCTTCTCAGGGTCTAGAAGCTCACCTCTGTCAATTTCGAATATGGGGCCTTTGGGGTCTATGTTGGCTGATGCCCTAGCGTCAAACCAGCTTATGGCTCCACAGTTGGAGTACCGCTGAGGGGTTATCACACAACAGTGAGTCGGCGCAAAAGACTGGCACAGAATACAGCCATAAAACTTGTCTACCTCCTCATCTTTAAGGCCTCTAGCCCTCGCGTCTCTTGCTTCATAAATCTGCAAGGCTTGTGGATAAAGCTCCCTGACTTTTTCGGCGTCTGTTATGAAGGTTACCTGCATCTTCTCGATTATTGGGAGTTCGCTTTTGAACAGTCTATGCAATACCTTACCAATATATTGGAAGGAGTTTAAGCCCTTCTGGTAGGACTTCTTACTAAGCCTAAGCCAAATGTCGTAACGCTGGTTTAGGTGCATAAAACCCTCAATATAGTTGCAGTAGGCGTGGATACGCCTCTCAATAACGCCTTCCAGTTCTGGTTCCAGCTTGGCGCCAGCCACCTCAATGAGGATACCAAACGGGTAGGTTTTGCCCTCTTCCATGTCCTTAATGTCCGGTCCAATGATGATTATTTTTCCGTCTTCAACCTCCTCTGGCTTTTTAACTCTGGCAAGCTCAAATTTTTCTTTGACGTCTGGTCCGCCGAGCTCCACGAACATGTCTTTTCTTCGGATGCGTTCGCCCTCATAGATTACGCCTACGTCGACGGGTATATCCTGAAACATGCTCATTTTCCTTCGCCTCCTTCAAACTTTCTCCATTATAACTTTAAGGTTTTTCACCCACTCCTCGTGGGAAAGGTTGGGGAAAGACCAACTTGCATGGGGATGATAAACGTTATCCAGAGATACCGTCTTTAAGTGTTGGGCGAAATGCTTCAGTCCTGATAAAATTGTCCACTCCATGTAATAGTAGAGCCCAACAAACAAGGCTAAGTCATGTTGCCCCTTGCCGTCAACCCCGGTCCAAGTTGGGTCGACAAGGCGGTTTCCAATGTCAACAGCTGGCATAAAAGCAGCCGGCTTGAAACCACGTTTTGTGAACTCGCTTATCATATGGGCTGTCGCCACAACTGGGATGCCGCTTTTCTTCGAAAACTCGATAATGAAGTCTATAAGTTTTCCACCATCAAAGTCCATTTCGGCGGCTTTGTGTCCAACAACAAGCACTGGACGCTGCGCCCGCTTGATCATGGCTGCAACAACTTCAGGCTTCGTAATAACTAAAGCCTTTTTTGGTCCCGGGATTTCAGCTGTTTGCCAGGGTTCAGCCGCCATAAAGTTCACCCCATCACTCCTTCCTCTTTCTTATAAGCCTAGGCAGAAGCGTCGGGTCTGGGATTATTGTCTCTTTCCAGCCCTTCTCCTCTAGAATCTTTATGATTTCATCCTTCATTGTTACTGGTATGTCGGCGACTGTTCGCACGAAACGGTGGATGTCCTCTGGCATTGTCCCATACAAGCGCTTGTGCAGATCAATGTAGTGTGTCAGCTTTATGGCTCTCCCTTTTGTTGTGTCGTTGGGGCGCATGCAAAGCTTTGCAATCATAACCATGGCTTCTTCTTTAGTTTCAGCCGCATAAAATAAGTGCTCAGGCGCTGGTCCAACATAGACTTTCTCGCCGGTCCTGGCGTCATAAACGTACCAGTCTTCTTCGCGGTCAGCCCTTCCCAACAACATGCGCCTATACTTGATGCCGTGGGGACCAACTATAACTGGAACGCCTAAACGCCAGAAGCCAGACGCTATTGAAGCAGCTTTTTGGGAGTAGGCTCCCCATGCAACGCCTACAGCGCCCACCCGGTTGAGGATGTAGTCGGCGATCTCCTCATAATTAGCGCGTAGATTCCTCTTCGCAAATATATTGGCAATTTTTATGGCTGCACCGGCGATGTGGGCATTAGCCACACATGAACCAACATTCACCATGCATCCAGCCGTGAATTCGCCCGTAAACTCTTCATACGGTGTTTTGCCCTCCTCATTTTTGTACATGCCAGCTGTCATAGCTGCACAGCCTGAAGTGACAACTATATAGCGTCTGTTGGCGAATTCGCGGCACATCTCTGCAACTTCTATTCCGCCCTTCGGGTAGTTGGCGCATCCAACGAAGGCTATTACTCCTGGAATCTCGCCAAGCACTATGGGGCTTCCAACATTCCTAATTTCCACGTCCTGTATTGGACCTCTACCAGCCCTCACCTTGTAGGTTTCCTCTTTAAGCTTCTTCTCGCCTGCCTTAACAATGAAGCTGTGGACTTGCAAGCCTACTGGACATGCTTCTTCGCATCGTCCGCACCCAACGCACAAGTCGTATAAGTCTGCAAATTTAGCTAAAGAGCCTTCCATGGCGGCTTTCATGGCTTCTGGAATATGCAAGTCCTGGGGGCAAGCCCTGCGGCAGTCCCCGCACTGCCTACACTCCTTTGCCTTTTGCAGAACCTCGCCAACTTCTGGAATCGCCTTAAACTTCTTTCTTAAAGGCGCCACTTTCAAGGCTACTTTAACTGCAACTTCGCCCACTTTTTCCGGATCTAGTATTAATGCGCCTGGGATTTTGCCGCTCACAAGGTCTTCAACTATGGCATCTGCCGGGTCGTTTGTGCGGTTTGGTAAGCCCATGCAGTTCTTTTCGGAAGCCACAATAACAGGAGCTTTAATCCGTTGAGCCTCGTAGAAGGAGTCTGTTCGAATGCACTGCTCATCTAAAATTACAACGTCGGGAACACCACTTCTTATGAAGCGTAGCTGCCAAGAAATTGGTCCAATAATTTTGCCCCGTTTATAATAGCGTGTGATATCATGGGCTGTGCAGCATAAGCCGCAAACTTCTATTTCTCCGTCAAGCCCGTTCTCCTTCATATAATCAATTATGCCCACAGATGGAACAACATTATGTCCTATGCAGAGGATTACTGGCTTCTCAATGTTCACTGTTCCATAGCCTAAATCCACCAGCGGTGCATCCGGGTCAGCCTTTGGAAAGCCGTAGGCGGCTATTTGGGCTATGTCAGCAACTTCCATGCCAACATGGTCCAGCATACCCACATGGAAAACCTTTGACTCGAAGTCAAGGTTGCTGCCCTCCTGCCCTGTGTGGCAAACAGATAAACAATGGGTAACCTGCGTCTCCACATAATCCAATATTTCCTCAAGGTCGCCGAGAGTTTCCGGTTTAACTCCGCAAACAAGTCTTGTAACGGGCGCCTCCACCTGGACGTTTAATCCGCCCACGTCTAAGGGCATCCTCCTTCCATATTTCTCGATTAGGTGTTCTACTAAGTGGCGGGCATGTCCAGTGTGGGTTGCAGCGCCAATGCAGCATGCCAAAAGCACTATGCGGGACTGTTGGGCAGCCATGTTTATGCCGCATGCACCCCGCTTGTTTCCGGTTAGGTCGCATTTTCCGAAAGTGCAAAGGCAGCAAACGTCACAGAAGGGCAGATAAAATGGCTTATAACGCTGTAGAAGCTTCATGTCCCATTCGCGTAGAGTTGTCAGCGATGGGAAAGGTGATGGACCCATCGGTTCAGCCCATGCTTCCTCAACTATTTTGCCAATGGACAATTCAAGGTTTTTTATAAGCCCCAAGTCTGTTTTCATTTCCCCAACTTTCACATGTAATCCTTTCTTGCTCAAGGTAAACACAACCCAAAGTAGAAAGTTCTAATGTTCGCGTCCAATATTTTAAGCTTTTCTAGAAGCTTAACCAAACGTTACATTATATTGGGCTACGCCCCGCATAACCAGCATTCATCATTATTTTTTTAACAGAAATGTAAGCTGAAGTTTCAGGCGATATATCCAGCAAAGACTTTCCAGCGAGAACGTACTCCTCAACATTCTCGTCGTAGGCAACCCTACCCAAAAACTTGAAGGGCAAAATTTTCCTAGCTTGGTTTTCTAGGCTTTCTGGAAAACGAAAGCCCCCAACCACATAGAAGTTCTGGAAGGTTATTTTCACCTCTTTAGCCACGCGGTAGGCACGCTCCACATGGTCGAAAGACTTTTTTGAAGGGTCAATGACATCGAAAATGTCATCCACTTTAGATGTTATACGCCTATTCAAGTGTTCTAAACCGGCTGGCGAGTCTATTAGAACGTACTTATAGTTTTTTGTTAGCGATTCTAATGCGCCTTTCAGGGCTGCATTTGGTAGGCAATAGCATCCCTCAACCCATTTTGTTCCAAGAGCAATGAAATCAAAGTGTTCACCTTCATACATTCCGTGAGCCCAAATTCGGCTTTCAATTCGCTCCGTTGGTGGTACGCCAACCGTTGTCCCGCCCTCTTCAAGGAAAGTTTCAACGAGAAGTTCTGAAATGGACTTTTTGCCAGCTGCGTGGAGGTCTACTCCCACCATTTCACCTAAGTTCTGGTCTGGGTCAGCGTCCACGAGAAGCAGTGGAGCCTCTCCTAATTCTATGAAGTATTTTGTCATCAGGGCTACGAAGCTTGTTTTTCCTGTGCCGCCCCGCCCCATGGTGACGAGAATTTTCATAGCTTTAACCCATTTCTGTTGTTCATCATATTGCTTTGGGCATTATTAGGTGTTGCCTTGCAAAAGCTTGTCGCATAATCTTTCTACGGCTTTAATGGCTGGGGCATCCCCGTATTTTAGGGGTGTTTCTCCCCTCATTTCAGCCTCCACAACCTTCTGGTCGAAGGGTAGAAAATCTATAACCTCTAAACCATTCGCGTTTGCGAAGGCTTCAACAGCCTCCTTTTGAGATTCATTCTCAATTTTGTTTCCGACTAGAAGGATGCAGTTCATTCCGGCTTTAACGCCTAACTCGTGGATGCGTTTGGCTGTTTCAAGAGCCTTCACATTAGCATTAACAACAACAAGCATAACATCCACATGTCGTGCTGTACCCCGTCCCATGTGCTCAACACCAGCCTCCATATCCAAAACAACAGCCTCGCCCCGCTCAACAACCAAATGCCTCAAAAGCGAACGAATAACGGCATTAGCTGGACAAGTGCAACCAGCCCCAACGGAACGAACAGTCCCCATAACAATTAGGTTCACGCCAAAAGGCGTCTTAACAGCATAGTCCCGCACAATATCATCAACGGTAAATGTTAAGCGGAAAACACCAGCATAACCAGTGCTAGTCTTCGCCTCAATAAGCTGCTTATCCTCAGATATGGGCAATATGCGGCTGGCTTCATCAGAAGACAAACCCAAAGTTAGGGCAAGGTTAGGCGAAGGATCAGCATCAATAGCAATGGTCTTAAACCCTCTTTTGGCTAAGGCGTAAGCCAAACCACCAGCAATAAGAGTCTTGCCAACGCCGCCCTTACCAGATACAGCCACTTTCATAAAAACCCACCATAGCACGGTTAAATTTTCATCTGGGCAAGCGTCTGCGCCTTTACTTCTTTAATCTGTTTAAAGTGGGGGTCCTCCGTCAGTATAACGTCGGCTTTTTCAAGAAATGCGGTAGAGGCTATTATGCAGTCTCCCCAGGGAATCTTTTCCTGATATTTGTGCCGGAAAATTCCAGCTTGTTTAGCCACTTCTGCTGTTAGATTTATAATCCCCAATCCTGAGTTAATAAGCTCTCTGAAATTTTTTTCTGCAACATCCCTACCCGCTTTTTTACGTGTTAGTGCATAAAATTCTCCAAGCACAATTGTTGGCAAGATTCCCTTATTCCCAAGTTTCCTACACTGAGTGATGATTTTCTGAGTTTTGTTTAGAACGTTCTCTTCATTAGAAAAATAATGGAGCACGAGAAAAGTGGTGTCAAACACGATGATCACGGGATTCCTTCAGCGGAAGTTTTCCTCTCTCGCCTTAATAAGTTCGGCGATTAACTCTTTCGGATGTCCATACTTTGCCAATTTACCAGCTGAGTCAACAATGTCTGGCATCGGTTTAATGATTAGTCCGTCTTCTGTTTCCTCAAAAATCACAAGACTTCCTTCTTTAAGGTTATACTTCCTTCTAAATTGAATTGGAATCGTTGTCTGTCCTTTCTTGGTTATTTTTGAGTAAGACATTATTTTCTCTCTTACAAAAATTAAAGTCTTACTTTGTAATAAGCATTACTGATTTTCAAAGTCTTTCAAGCAATGCCGCATATATTATCGGTAGGGCTATCGTTGCGTCTGCCTCTATGGTTACTGTTTTTGCTTTTTCTCGGATTTTACCCCATGATATGGCTTCCCTTGGGCGGGCTCCAGATAGGCTTCCATCATATTCTACGGCTGTTGTTACGTATACGGCGTAGTTTAATCCTTTCTTGAATAGGTTCCACCATAGGACATGATGCTTTGATATTCCTCCGCCTATTATTAGGGCTCCGGATTTTTTGGCTTCCCAAATCATGTCGTTTAGGAGTTGCTCGTCTTTGAGCACGTTTATTTTTAGGTCCTTATGGTCTTGACTAAACTGCCAAATCTGGTAGCCCACCGCCCCATCTGTTATGCCCGGTACTATTACGGGTATGCTGTTTTTCCAGCACCAGTATAATATTGAGTTTTCGTTTAGGCGTTTGCCAATCTCCCAGCACAACTCATAGGTGGCTAGTTCCCTCTTGCCTTCCAAGTATATGCTGTTTAAAAACTCCGTCATTTTCTCTTCGATGATTTCGCCATAGCTTGCGTTTGGCACCAGAACGTTGCCTATGCGGCTTACGCCCTTCCTATGCAGTTCTTTATCATTCATGTAGAAGTCGCCTTGGAAATAATCGCGATAGCAACGTGCCAAATCATGGTCCAAAGTGCCGCAAGTTGTAACTAAAACATGAAACCATTTACGCTTAACCATGTCGCGGATTATGCCTCTCGTGCCGGTGGCAATGATGCATGCGGGGAAAGAAAAGAAATTGAGAATTTTCCGCTCTTTCAGCATCGCCTCAAGAATGTCAACGCCTAATGCAAGGTTTTTGGCTGTGAACCCTCCGCTTTCAAGCATCTGCCTAACTAAAGCATCTGCTGAAACGCCCTTCGAAATTTCGAAGTCCTTCACCTTCTCCATGGAAAACGCCAGAAGCTATTCTAAGCCTTTAAACAGCCAAGACAAGTCTGGCGCCTTCGCCCTTTTATCGATTTTCTCCGCCAAAGCATGAACCACTATTGGTAGGGCTATTGTTGCATCGCAGTAGCACTGCACATTCCGCCCCTCCTTGGCTTCCTTACCCCAGCTTATGGCTTCCTCAAAAGTGCAACCCGACAAACCACCCCAATGAGGCGCATCAGTCGTAATCTGTATAGCATATTTGTGGGGGTAAGTCCTCTCGTATTTTCTGGATTCTGTTAGACTTCTGCCAACGGTGGTTAGTTGGATGAAATCTTTCGGGACGCCGCCGCCAATGTAGATTACACCGCTTTCTGGAGCCGCCTTAGCCTTAATATCCACAAGCTGTTCAAAATCCCTCATTTGATCTATTGTTATGTCAAAGTTGCTTTCAAGCTTCCTGTTCAAGAGGTAGGCGATTCCATAGCCGCTGTCCACTATGGCGGGACAGAATACTGGCACCTTATTCTCGTAGGCTGTTGCAATAATGCTTTTAATCCCCATCTGGGAAAGCTCTTTACCGAATAGGTGGAGAAATTCAGCTGAGGAATATTTGCGGTTTGGGCTTAATTTTTTCATGAAGTTGGCGATGAGGCTTTCCATTTGGCGGTATTCAAGCTCATCAGCAAAAACGTCATAGAAACGGTCAATTTTATACTCTAAAAGTTGATGGTCGTCAACCATATGATGTCCTTGCCAATAAGTGCCGCCCATGGCTTCCAAAATGTCTTCTGAAATGTTTGCACCCGTGGAAACAATAACGTCAATAAAGCGTTTTTCAATAAGCCAATTAACAATCTTCCACTGTCCTGTGGTGCTCATAGAGCCGGCATAGCCAAAAAAGATTACAACATCGTCTTTGAGCATTTCCTCCCAGACTTCAACAACTTCGCCAAGTTTTCTGCCTTGAAAACCAGTTTTAGCCATTTCCGCAAGCAGTTCTGAAATTTTCTTCGGAGTTTTAACCTCTATTGGCTCAAGCTTCTTTTTAAAGAATGGAGTTTGTCTTTTCTCCCTTATCACCGAATTTCAACTCCACAACTTTGGAATGCTTTATTTTCAAAGCCTCACTTTTAAATTTTTAGTTCCAGAAAAATTTCATGCTCCACTTTCAAAAATGTAGAGGTTTCCAACACTGTTCCAGACAAAAGCTTCAGGCATGGCTTTTGCAATAGCGAAGGCGCCCCTCCAGCCGGTGCAATGCATGGGGACAACAAATTCCGGTTTCAACTGTTTAAGCACCTCCACAGTCATGCCAATACGCTCCTCGCAATCTCTCCCAGATAGGTGGAAACCGCCAATTATGGCGTAGACCTTTTCTGTCCCGATGATTTGCCTAACATGAAATACTGTGTTAACTATTCCAGCGTGAGCGCATCCAGATAATATAACAAGCCCCTTGTTTTTTACGTTAACAGCTAATGCGCGGTCATCCCAAACCCAAGGGTCTGGTCTCCACTCACCGTCAATAAAGGCTCGCTGCTGAGTATAGCCCTTCTCAAAATCTGTAATTCTTGGTATTTCGCCAGTCACAAGCACCGTACCCTCAGCCAACAAATAAGGCTCTTTTGTTTTCACGAATTTGGCTGGGCTGATATACGCTTCTTTTGGAAATTCTGGATATCGCCTAACATAACCATCCGGAGTGGCCACACCTCTCGTTTTAAACATGTCCTCATGCACTATTATGGGCAAGTCCACTTTACCAACGGATTTGATAAAGCTCTTTAGCCCGCCGAAATGGTCGTAATGCCCATGAGACAAAACAACAGCCTCGACTTGCCCTAAGTTTATGCCCATGCTACGTGCATTTGAAACCGCTCCATCCGAGCTTATGCCAGTGTCAAAAAGTACACTGTGCACCTTCCCACCATAATATACTATGACCAGCATTGACAAGCCATGCTCAGCTATTGGAAGGCGAAAGTTCTCCTCAACCCACTTCTCGCCCATACGCTTTACAACCCAGCTTCGAACACTTTGGACTTCCCGCCTATTGATGGATGATGTGAAGTCCACACAGTTATCCATCAAACATATTATTTCTACGCTGTCGACTTCTCTTAGCGAGACAAGTTTATTAGGCAATTAGCACTGCACCCGCTGTTAGAGGAATAAGTCTTTTTCGCGTGGTCTTATGAGCTCTGTAGCCCTCGCATCCTCAGACTTTATGTACTTATAACCGCGGATAATAGCCACTGGAACGCCCTCGTCCGCTTGTCCGATAACAAGTTCAGCTGCTGAAGAAAGCTCGTCGGCAACGGCTGTTTGCTTAACACGTAAAACATAGCCAAACAAATCCTTTTCGCCTCTCCGGTCTCTTATGGGCTTTAAGCCTGAAACGCCCACAGCAACGTTTATTTCGCCCTCTCTTAGGGGTCTGCCGTGTGTATCAGAAATTATGACAGCTACATCGCAGCCAGTTATACGCTTTATCTCACGCCTAATCTTAGCAGCGGAAGCATCGGGATCTTCTGGAAGCAAAGCAACGCAGCGTTCTCCAGGCACGTTAGACTTGTCAACCCCTGAATTGGCGCAGACAAACCCATGCCTAGTCTCAGTGATTATTTTACCATCAGCCATGCGCCTAATGCTCTTAGCCTCTCTGAGGACAACCTCAACCATGGCCGGGTCCTTATCATAAAGCTCCGCAACAGTTTTCGCAAAAAGCGAGGGCGTAACCTCGTCCAAGTTTACAACACGTCCCTCAGCCCTCGAAACAACAACGTGTGTAACAACTATTACATCGCCATCCTGTATCGGTGTTCCTTGACGCTCAGCAGCCCTGCATATAAGCTCTGCAAGGTTGTCCCCGGCCTTTATAATTGGCAAGCCCTCAACACCAATTATCTGGATTATGTTCATGAAGCACCCACAAACATGTTATATGCTTACGCCCTTATAATTTCCGCTCTTTCGACGTAAAACTTTGTTTTAAATGATGGTTTCAGCGGTTTGTATGCAAAAATTTTTAATGCAAAGTTGGCCTTTTCTAGAAGGCGAGATGAGCTCCAATGAAAATATTGCACGAGTTTGTCCCTACACGTAAATTTTTGAAACTTGCCGAGGAAGTCAAAGACCTTGTTGATGGGTGGAACATAACCGACAGCGCCGCTGGAATGCCAGCGCCCAGCGGAACAGCCGTGGGCTGCGTCCTTAAAAGCAAATATCCAGATAAAATCGTCATACCAATATTTATACTTCATTACAAGGGACCAGTCGAGGTTGGAGGCTTGGCTCTCGCTGCCGACGCCGTAGGCTTAGACGGGCTTGTAATCACAATGGGAGACATACCAAAGTATGGAGAACCAATAAAAATGTTTAAGTCCTCAGAAGAGGCCAGAGACTTCCTACGCACAACAATACGCCTAAAATACGTTAAACTTGGATGCTTGCTTACCGCCCGCAAAACTATTGAGGAAACTATAGCGAGGGCCAAAGAGCCGTGGGACTTCGTCTTTTTCATGAGGCTTGAAGATAAAACCTTTCCTGCACTGGAACAAGTGGCAAAAGAATGCAGACGCCTAAACAAACCCATATACACATACTTCCTTGTCGGAACGCCTAAAAACGCCGAAATGGTCAAACTAATTGGGTGGCCTGTGACAACAACCATGGAAAAAGTTGAGGAAACAGCGGCAAAACTTGAAGGCTTGGTGGATGGCGTAATAGCAACATGCGCCGGAGACTATGAAGGCGACAAAGAACTCTTAACGAAACTTCAAAAGTTTAGAAAATAGCAAGCTAAATCGTCCAAACACCCCTCTCTTTTGCTTTCAATACTTCTAATGCTGAACCCAAGAATTAAATGCTGAGAAAGTTTCTAGAGGCTTTCTTGACGGAGGTTCTGGCTTTTCGTCTGGATATCCCATTATAATCATTGCTTGAGGCTCAATTTTACGAGGCAAACCTAACGCTTTCCTTACAGCGTTTTGACAGAATAGGGGTGCACAAACCCAGCATGCCCCAAGCCCATAATAATGCGCCAAGAGAAGCATGTTCTGAATGTAGGCCGCAACACTTTGAACAGCCATCAAATATTCAGCTCTTCGTCTTTTTCCATCAAGGTATACGTGCATATCCTCCATTGACAGACATGCAATTATGACAACAGGGCTTTTCATAATCCTCTCCCAACTTTCAACTCTAACGATTTCCTCAGCCTTACTTTTTGAGACGCCATCCTTGAGCATGTCTTCAAGCCAAGCTTTTCCCATTGCTGTGGCAAGCCTCGCCTTCACAGCCTCATCATCTATCACGATTATGCGCCATGGCTGAGCATTATGCGCTGAGGGAGCCCACCTAGCCAAATCCAAAATGGCGTTTACAACTTCGCGGGAAACTTTCGCCGACTTAAACTTGCGGATGCTCCGCCTAGTCTTAATAAGCTCAACCAAATCCATTTTAAGGGCACCTGACAAGCACTTTAAGAGTGAAAGGCAATTTATAGGTGTGGTTTTATGGGCAAGGTTGTGGCGCTCGCCGGCGGTGTCGGTGCAGCAAAACTTCTAAGAGGACTTGTAAAAGTTGTGCCTCCTAAAAACCTCTTCATTATTGGTAATGTGGGCGATGACATAGAGCTTTACGGGCTTCACATAAGCCCAGACCTAGACATAATAATGTACACGCTTGCTGGCATAGTGGACCAAGAGAAAGGCTGGGGGATAGCAGGCGACACCTTCAACTGCCTTGAAATGCTGGGACGCTTAGGATTTGAAACATGGTTTAGGCTGGGAGACAAAGACTTGGCAATTCACATAACGAGAACCAAAATGTTACGGGAAGGCATGACACTTTCACAAGCCACAGCAAAGTTATGCAGAATGCTTGGAGTTGAAGCCAACCTCATACCAATGAGCGACAATCCGGTGCGAACAAAAATTCAATCCGGCAATTTACTCCTCGAATTCCAAGAATACTTTGTTAAAAGAGGAACAATGGACACTGTTACAGGCGTAATTTTTGAAGGCGCTGAAAAGGCTGAACCAGCACCAGGCGTCATCCAAGCAGTAGAAGAGGCTGGACACGTAATAATCTGCCCAAGCAACCCCATCTTGAGCATAGCCCCAATCCTCGCCATAAAAGCCATAAAAAAGGCATTGGAAAAATCAAAAGCGCCAGTGGTGGGCATAAGCCCAATAGTAGGCGGAAAAGCCCTAAAAGGGCCAGCCGACAAAATAATGACAAGCATGGGCCTCGAACCCTCAGCTTACGGAGTGGCAAAATTTTACGGAAACCTCCTAAAACACTTCATAATTGATGAAGTGGACAAAGAACAAAAAAGGCGCATAGAAGAACTTGGAATAAAAGTTACAGTGACAAACACCGTAATGAAAAGCCTTGAAGACTCGATTCGCCTAGCAAAAGTTGTGATGAGCATAACATAACACAATAAAATAAATAAGGGGGTTAGGACAGCCTTCTGTTCGGTGGCAAAGTAAAAAGGATCCTCTTTGAAGGGCGATTATGATATTTCCGTGGACTTGGCAAGAGCCTTGAACGTTAAATATAATAAAATTGGAATTGGTATTGATTCCGTGCTCCAGAAATTGTGCTTGAGGGCACTAAAAGGTATACCGTTATTTTGTGGAAGATGGCTATGTGGTTATATTTCACGGATTTCGCATTTGAGTTTCTTTATAACCTCTTCAGCCTTTAAAGGTTCAACTTTAAGGGTGTAGAGCATTCTCGATGTGCGGAGCTTCAGTTTCACAACATCTTTTAGGCGTTTAACTGCGCAGTATTCGGCTCTCTCGCTTATTTCAACGAATTTGTCTATGTCGAAGATTTCCGTAGGCATTTTATGGTCTCCAAGCTGATGCTTCTTGCCTTAATATAATTTATCTGTTTTGGTTTTCCACATTCCTTTAAGCCCATCACAGAATCTGAAAAGCTCTTTTCTGGTGGGATGCTTGCCTTCGGGGTTTGATATGTAGTAGGCTGCAACAGCGTTAGCTAACGTGAGTCTAACGGCGTCGCTTAACCCATGGATTGTTCCTAGCATGTTGCCGGCATTCCAAGCGTCGCCAGCACCCGTTGCCCTCAAAACTGAGACACGAAAAGTTGGAACAAGGGTCTTTGTTCCACCGTTAAAGGTTGCAGAATAATCCGTTGTGTGAAGATCTATCCTCGCCTTTAATTGGGACGCCAAAAACTCTGCAGATTTAAATGCTAACTCTCCAAAACTTGAGCTTTTCATGGGTTTTTCAGCTTTGCCTTTCAAAAGGGAGGCGAAGAAGACTGCCTCATTCTCGTTTAGGCTTAAAATGTCCACCAAGTCGCTTTGAAGAACCCTTTCAAGCAGTTTTTTAGCTTCCTCCTTATTTGGGGTTGGGTCAGCTGTGTCAAAGTAGGTTTTGCCCCTCCCCTTTGTTTTGGTGTGGCGAAAAACGGTTTCAGCCAGTTCAGTGCCATACTTTCTAGTACCAGCCCAGTTAAAGACACATATGCAATCAGCCCTTCCTATGGCTTCAAAGTCTTTTTTATCTAGGCTTTGCGGTCCGAAATCTGCCAAGGAGCCAACATCCCTAAGCATAACGTTTGCCCTCCCATCATCCATTTTGAATTCTAAGGCTGTGGTTATCGAAGGCTTTTCTACAATTTTTATGTGTTTTAGGCTGATCTTTAGCGATTTTACAAAGAATTTGAGTAGTTGAAGCCCAAGTTTGTCCGTGCAAACTATTGGTGTAACCTTCACGCCTAGACTTGCCAGAGCAGCCGCAGTGTTTATGGCGTTTCCGCCCCTAAACTCTTTTTGGCCTATTCCGTCTATGCTTCCACCTTTCCTTTCCACAACATCTATAACCATATTAAAAAAGTTGTTTGGACTTGTGTTTATGCTCACAAATCTGTCAATAAAGAAGTCTGGCATAACAACGACTTCAGCCTCCCTATGCTGGTTTCTTAGAAAATCCTTAACTTCGTCTAAATACTCGTCCAGCAAGTTTTACGCCTTCCCAAACCAGTAGTGCCCACTAAACGGAATTAACTTTTTTGAACGCTATCCACCCATGAAAAGGCGGACTAAAGCCCATACAATGTCTCCGTAAACCAGCGCTAAGAATAAGCCAGCTGTTATAAAAATTAGCATGGGTAATCCCGGCGTGGCCCAAACTTTTTCTTGGATTTTCCCCGCCGCAACAGCGTTTTCCAGCCTTTTGACTATGGCTTCTCTCTCTTCATCTTTTGGCAGAACAAGAAGCTTTCTTCTCATTTCGTCTTCTTCTGTTTTTTCCACGTCTTCTAGGGGGTATATGTGCCATTTCTCCTTCAACTTTCTAATGTGAACCTTGTAGCCGGTTGCCATAATCAAAAGCCTTTTGCCTATTGAAGCCCTTTGCTGTTCACCTTCAAAAAGCGGGTCACGGGTCTTTAGGTGCCATAAAATGTTGTGGAATAGCAAGTATATGGCTGTTAGGGCTGCCAGAATCACGGAGTTGCTGAAAACTGTTATTGGAAAAAACATTTTCATTATTGGTGAGGCTTCACCCATTAAGGGTTTTATAAGCCCGGACGGATAGAAAGGTAAAGCCAATGCGAGACACATCAAAGCCTTAGCGTCTGCCCCGCCGAAGCCGCCAGCATAAAAGAGTATTGTGGCGAAGATTGAGGTTAAGGCGAAGCACAGTCCATAAAAGGGTAAGGCTTCAAAATCGAAAAGGAAAAGCTCAGAAAAGGTTAAGGCGAATGCCGGTGGGGCGAATAGAATCCAAACACTGTTGCTTACTTCCCGCGTTTTATAATCACTCCAAGAAGCGTAAAAGAGGAAAGCCATACACACCGTGACGCGGGCAGCGACGAATACTTGATACACCATTTCCCATCCTTATTGAATAATTTATCCGAAGGCTGAATAAAAATAGCTTAAGTTTAAATTTAAAATAGCATGTTAGGGGGCCAAGTAATTCAAAGCCACGATGGTTTTTATCTGGCCTTTGCTGAATCCTCGTAAGAAGCTGCTGGTCCTGCAACTTTAACTTTGTACCATGAACCCGCAATGAAGTCTAAGCCAGCCGCGCTGCCGTTTACCCTTAGTTGTAGCACTTGGTCTATGGAGATGGTTTCTGGCAATTCTGGGGTGACATGTTGTGTAACGTCTACTCCTTCTATGTAAACTTTATCTACGACTGCTGGCTCAGTACCCCAATTTCTAACGTAAATTGTCACTTCATCCGATGTAGCGTTTATACTCACCAAGTCAAACTTTATCCTCGTGCCTGCTTGTTGTCCAGCGCTGCGCATGTATATCATTATCCATGCGTATGTTACGACTATGGCGGCTACGGCTATTACTATTAGTAGGAGGGTTGCGAGGATTGGGGATATACCTCTTCTAGATTTTAGGAGGGTTTTGGTCTTCATGGTTTGTGCACCTTCTGGTTTATGAAATCTGAAGAATACTTATTTAACTTGTATGAACCCTCAATGTGAATTTCAAGTAAGTTTTGCATTAGCTATTACCTCCACTTTTGGAGGATGCTCAACAACAACCCACAAGCCAACACCATTTTTGTGAATGAAATCTGTGCCGGACTGAATTGCCACGACAGCGCCGAACCATGTAATATCAAGCGGATACTTAAATGAAGTTGATCGAAGCTTAATAGGAGAAACTTCAATAATGTTCTGAAATTGCTGCACTTCAACTTGCACTTCATATAACCGCTGATCGGCGGAATTGCTTTTGCTCACTAGCCTCACATATCTGCCTTGAGCTTGAAAGACTCCGGTGTAAACCCAACCATCTCCAGCAACAGGACCACTCCACACGGCTGAGCCCCAATTTGAGGGGTTATTACTAACGTAGACTTCTATGCCTGCTGTGCCGCCCCAATCATAAGTGCTGCCACTTGGTTGATAAATTCTAATCCTTGAAACATTCATCGATGAACCCAGATCATAAATTATCCAATGATAACATTGGGCATTGTGCCGCCAGTAGGTTGAGACATCCCCATCTATGGACCTTGTGGCGGTGTTATCACCGGAATGTCCACACCTATCATAAACTGAATTCGGCGACATTAACCGCTTGATGGTGGTTACATTTAAGATTCCAGTATTTGAACCAGCAATCTTGTCGAAGAAGTAAAGTTTCACATTGTCTAAAGTGGTAAACATCACTCCCGCACCAGCACTGCTTGTAAAATTATATTGAGTCCAGTGATGTTGCCACTGCCCATCAGAGAAATTGTAAAAGGCGTATCCCCCAACATA
>JAWAZO010000013.1:0-25972 GCA_038817565.1 Bathyarchaeia archaeon | reverse complement strand
AACTCTGCCTTTTAATATGCGCTCTACAGCGGCTTGGTCGTTGTCAACGCATATAACTTTGAAACCGGCCTCAGCGAAAAGACAAGCGTGAAGAAGACCTAAACGTCCACATCCTATTATGCTTACTGCCAATTCATCACGCTGTTTTAAGATTTCAGTTTCTGTGGATTTTGTTGATAACATCTGAATTTCTCCGAGCTACAGAAATGCTTATACAGTTTTAGACTTTTAAGCTGTCGATTATCCTTTTAAGTTTTAAACTAAAATCCTCAACAAGTTTCAGAGCTTTTTCCCTTGTTTTCGCTTCCGCATAAAGCCTGTACAAAGGTTCTGTCCCGCTTGGTCGAATGAGGATGGAACTTTTATCCTCAAACCAAACCTTGACTCCGTCAATTGTGCTTATATTCAGCCCCTTTGTCTGTTCGATAAGTTTTTCTAAAACTTTTTCTTTAAGCTGTTCAGGACATTCAACCTTGCCCTTCTCGATAAAGTATTTAGGCAGCTCAGCGAGAAGATCTGACAGTTTTTGGCTTGTTTCAGCCATTATGCCTAAAATTAGGGCTGTGGCCATTGCGCCGTCTCTGACTGGTTGATGTGGTCCGTAGAAGATTCCGCCGTTTTCCTCCCCGCCAAGCTTCGCGTTTAGCTTTTTCATTGTATGGGAGACTATGACGCTTCCAACTTTTGTCCAGACTATTTCCCCGCCGTAGACTTCAGCAATATCCTTTACTAAAGTTGATGAGCTTATGGGCGAGACGATTTTTTCGCCTGGATTTCGTAGCAAAAAGTGTTTTTCGACAAGGGCGAATGTTTTGTCGCCCCAGTGAATTTCTCCTTTCTCATCCACAAATATTGAGCGGTCAGCATCCCCGTCAAAAGCAACTCCTAAATCTGCACCTACAGCCGTGACAGTTGAAGCTAAATCCCAAAGGTTTTCCGGTCGCGGTTCAGGTGGCCTTGCAGGAAATGTTCCATCAATATTTGCGTTTATTGTTGTAACATGACAGCCAAGTTCTCTGAGGAGTTTGGGAACTGCAAGGGCGGCAACACTGTTTGCTGCGTCAACTACAACATGATAACGCTTATTTACTATTTTGATTGCATCCACATGCCTTTTTATAGCCTCTACATAATCTTCAATAATTCCATTGAGTATTTGAACGTCTCCTATTTTATCCCATTCAGCATAGCGGATCTTGTGATCAAAGAATATATTTTCAATTTCTATTTCTTGTTCCCGTGCAATTTCTATTCCATCATTCCAGACAACTTTTATCCCGTTATATTCTGGTGGGTTGTGGGAAGCTGTTATAATTACTCCACCGTCAAGCCTATGGCTTTTTATAGCGTATTGCAATGCTGGTGTGGGCGCCATCCCGGCGAACAGCACATCACAGCCAGCGGCATTTAAACCAGCTATCACAGCTTTTGCGAGCATGGGACTGCTTGTTCTGGCATCATGTCCGACAAGCAGATTGCCACGATCAAAGTATGTGCCTATTGCACCTCCAATGGCGATCGCAAACTCTGGGGTTAACTCCTTGTTGACAAGGCCGCGAATCCCATTAGTCCCAAATAATCTCCTATGGCTTAACATACGCATGTCCCCATTAAATAATGCACTTTGACTCTGATACGTCCCGAAAAATTTCCTTTGCTGGACAGATGGAAACCCCTTCAGCCAGTGAAACACAATCTCCTATAACTGCGCAGTCGCCTATAACACAGTTCTGGTTAATTTTAACCCCTCTACCAATAACGACATTTTCGCCAATTATAGCCCCATTTATTAGGGAATCATCTGAAATGGAGACTCCTGGAAAGATTATGGAATTTTTTATATGAACATTCTTTCCAACATTGACGTTTTTCCCCAAAACAGCGTAAGGTCCAATGGTTGAACCCTCTTCAACCGTAACGCTTTCATCGCAAAACACCGGTTCATTTATCCGCCCACGACCCTTTATCACGTTCTTCAGTTTTCCATAAAGGTTGTCTAAAAGAATTTTGTTTATCTCTAAATAGTCTTCGGCTTTACCAATATCCGTCCATAAACCATTAAACTCGTAACTAAAAAGCTTACCTTCCTCTACAAGCCTTGGAAACACTTCACGTTCAAGGGAAACTTTTCTCCCAGCTTGAATGTATTTGAAAATTTCATGGCTGAGAACGTATATCCCAGCGTTTATAAGGTTTGATGAAGATGCTCTAGGCGGAGGTTTCTCAATGAACCTTTTTATTCTGCCGTTATCTCCAAGTTCTGCAACTCCATATCGGCTTGGATCTTTAACTATGCATAAAGCTATTGTTGCGGTGGCATCTTTTTCTTCATGTCTCTTAATTATTTCAGCGTAATTCATGCTGGTAAAGATGTCGCCATTCACAACAAGAAAATTGTCGTCTCCCAAGAGCTCTTCAGCATGTTTTATCGCGCCACCAGTTCCAAGTGGCTTCTTTGGAGGGTCATATGAATAGGTGATTTTCATTTTACCTTTGGAAAACTTGGAATTTTTAATGTGGAAGGCTGTTTGATGATTAACCGCTAATATCGCCTCTTTTATGCCGCTTTTTGAAAGGCTTTCGAGGGTCCATTCTAAAAGTGGCTTATTAAGTATAGGGAATAGAATTTTTGGTCTTGTGCAGCTTAGGGGTCTAAGCCGAGTTGCAAATCCCCCAGCCAGAATCAAAGCTTTCAAAGGTTTTCACCGTTTACGCTGCAAGCTTATATTCAAATTCCTTCGGATAAAACGGTTTCGTAAACAGCAAGGTTCTTTGTTGCAGTTATTCCCACTCTATTGTTGCTGGTGGCTTATGAGTAATGTCATATACTACTCTGACAACCTCCGGTATTTCACTTGTTATCCTCGTGGAGATTTTCTCCAAAACCTTGTATGGTATTCTTGCAAAACTTGCCGTCATGGCCTCACGGCTTTCCACAGCCCTTATGGTTATTACATAGCCATAGGCTCTGGCGTCGCCTCTAACACCAGTAGTTTTCGTGTTTGTTAAAACTGCAAAGTATTGCCACAGCCGCTCTTTTAGATTGTTTTTCTCGAGTTCCTCATTTACAATTTTATCTGCCTTCCTAACAATTTCAACTTTTTCTTTGGTCACTTCGCCAATGATTCGCACGGCCAGTCCTGGACCGGGAAAGGGTTGTCTAAAAACTATTTCTTTTGGCAGTCCGATAATTTGGGCAACTTTGCGAACCTCATCTTTATACAAGTCTCTTAAAGGCTCAACAATTTTCTTAAACTTAATCTTTGTTGGAATCCCAGCGACGTTATGGTGTGTCTTGATTTTGTCTGAAAACCTTTTAAACCCTGATTCGATTCTATCTGGATAAATGGTTCCTTGAATAAGATATTCCGCGCCAATTCTTTCTGCAACCTCCTCAAAAACCCTTATGAACTCCTCTCCTATAATTTTCCTCTTCATCTCCGGGTCGGTCACGCCTCTAAGCCTCTCAAAAAATCTTTCTTTCGCGTTTACAATCACCATGTTTATTTTGAGTTTTTGAAAAACGTTCTTCACAAATTCCGGCTCGTTCTCCCTCATAAATCCATGGTCAACAAAAACCGCTGTTAGTCTTTCGCCTATCGCCTTGGCTGCTATAACCGTAGCCACGCTGGAGTCTATGCCTCCACTTAGGGCTATTATGGCTCTACCGTCACCAACTTCCCTCCTAACTTCTTCAACCATTTTGTCGGTAACATTTTCCATTTTCCAGTTGGCAACACAACCGCATACCTCAAAGAGAAAGTTTTTTAGCATTTTGGAGCCATTTACTGTGTGCGCCACTTCCGGATGCCACTG
Organism: Bathyarchaeia archaeon; assembly: GCA_038817565.1. Classification (GTDB taxonomy): domain Archaea; phylum Thermoproteota; class Bathyarchaeia; order Bathyarchaeales; family Bathycorpusculaceae; genus JAGTQI01. Next base: position 22,156 of record JAWAZO010000013.1, on the reverse strand, counting down.
TAAACCGTAAATTGGTTTTGTTTTGTGCTTAAAGGCGGCAACTGGGCAATTTTGTGTATAGGCTAGAACATCAAACTCTGGCGGAATCGAAAAGACGGTGTCGCTGTGGCTCATCCAAACTCTTTCTTTTCTGTTTAAACCCTTTAAAACGCCAACTGGTTTTTTAATGGTCACATAGGCTGAGCCGAACTCTTTCCGCTTGGCTGATCCAACTTTTCCGCCGAAAAATTGAGCTATAAGCTGATGCCCATAACACAAGCCTAAAACTGGTAGTCCTAAATCAAAAATGCGTCTGTCTGGCTTGGGCGCATCTACATTAGAAACACTTGCTGGACCACCGGACAGAATTAACCCTTTAACATTAAACCTTTCGCCTAAAAGCCTTATCTCCTCAATTTTTATATTGTGGGGAACTATTTCTGAGTATACGCCATTTTCCCTGACCCGTCTCCCGATTAGGTGGCAGTATTGCCCACCAAAATCCAGTATTAGGATAGTATCATATTTCACGCATACATCCACTCATGTAGCTTTGAAAATGGGAGAAAATGGTAATTTAAAGTTTGTTAGGCGTAAATGTATTTTTGCAACTCCCAAGGCGTGACTACGGCTTCATCATCTCTGGGCATGTGGGGCTCGTATTCACGCCACTCTTGCATCTTAAGCTCCAAATATTTCTCAGCATTTTCCTTGCCCAAAGCTTTTATGCAGATGTCGTCGTTCCTCAACTCCTCTAAGGCTTCTTTAAGTGAGCTCGGCAGAACTTTGATTCCAAGCTCCCTCCGTTTTGCCTCGCTCAAATGATAAACATTTACATCAACAGGGTCGCCTGGCTCTATCTTCTTTTTAATGCCATCTAAGCCAGCTTCGAAAATTGCTGCATAAGCCAAATAAGGATTGCAGAGCGGGTCTGGACAGCGGAATTCTATTCTGGCTTCATTCTCCTTTCCCGGGAAGTATTCCGGCACTCTAATCAGGGCTGAACGGTTTTTCCGACTCCAAGTAATGTAAACTGGAGCCTCATAGCCTGGCACAAGTCTCTTATAACTGTTAACTGTTGGCGCTACAACTGCGCATAAAGCCCTTGCATGTTCAAGAATCCCACCTATAAAATAACGGCACTTCTGGGATATGTGAGCATAGCCCTCCTTATCATAAAAAACGTTCCGACCGTTTTTCGAGTCGAAAAGACCAAGATGAACGTGCATGCCACTTCCGGGTTTTCCAAACCATGGTTTTGGCATGAAGGTGGCTATCCAACCATATTTTCTATCGGCAACAGCTTTGGCTGCAAACTTATAACGCATAATGTTATCTGAAGTCGTTACAGGGTCAGAGTATTTGAAGGTTATTTCATTTTGGGCTGCACCTACCTCATGATGTTGCCTTTCAACCGCTATTCCCATAGTGAAAAGTGCATTGGTTAACTCCATTCGGAAGGTTTCGGTAACATCCCTTCCAGGGGCTATGTCAAAATAACGTTGTTTATCTATGAGGTGATTTTCAACAGGCTGGAAGTGGCCGTCAGCAGTTTTTTGCACTAGGTAAAATTCCAACTCTGCGGCTGCTGTTGGCTCGTATCCTTCAGCCGCCAATTTTTCAAGGGTTTTTTGACAAATGTATCTCGGGTCGCCTTCAAAGCGTCTGCCTTCCGGCGTATACAAATTGCAAATGAAGCTTACAACACTTTTTTCGTAGAAATAGTATGGGCAAACCGTAAAGGTTGTTATGTCTGGCTTCATGAGCATGTCGCTTTCTTCTATACCGACTCCTCCAATTAATGATGAGCCGTCAAAGCCAACGCCCTCAACTATAGCGTTTTCCACCTCCTCCACTGGAATTGTTCGGCCCTTAAAAAAGCCAAGCAAATCTGTGAAATGTAAAAGAACATGGTCAGCGTTCTTCATAAGCTTAAAGCAAAGCTCAACGTTTTGGTTTTGGAACATTCGCCGCAGCGAACTTCTCATAACATGACCTTCTAGATAATTTTACAGCAAAATAGAGGTTAATAATACGTATAAAAGGTTTTTCAAAGAAAATGATGACAAATGTTAAATACAAAATAAAGTAGTTGTACACGTGTAGCATAAATAAAGGAGTGCACATGTAATGGAAGATGTAAATGTTCGAGGGTCGCCATCTAAGGAAAAAATAGAGAAAATACGCGTTAGAAAAGAGGAAGAATTAAACGAAGTGGACGCGAAAATCTTAAAGGCACTGATTTTAGATGCGAGGCTTTCTTCGAGACAGCTGGCTAAGCAGTGCGGCATATCCACAAGCACAGCCTTATCAAGGGTTAAAAAATTGGAGGAAGCCGGCATAATAAAAGGATATGCAGCCCTAGTGGACCACGAGAAACTTGGTTATGCCCTAACTGTTGTAGTCGAAATAACGGTTTCAAAAGGAAGACTTTTAGAAGTTGAAAGTGAAATCGCAAAGCTTCCAAACGTCTGCTGCGTCTATGACGTGACAGGACTGATAGACGCCATAGTAATAGCTAAATTCAAAAACAGAGAAGAACTAAGCAAATTTGCAAAACGCTTGCTGGCAATGCCATACGTGGAGAGAACAAACACCCATGTAGTACTAACAACCATAAAGGAAGATTTCAGACTAATCTAAAACTCCCTCATCTTTTTACGGCTAATCTAGAAAACACTAAAAGGAAGATTTAATTTCACCTACAAAATTAACAAATAAACCGGATAAAAAGCGGGGGTTGCCAAGCCTGGCCAAAGGCGCAGCCCTGAGGAGAACCTTTCCCAAAAGTTTCGTGGAACGGCTGTCCCGTAGGGGTTCGTGGGTTCAAATCCCACCCCCCGCACTGAAATAAAGCCTTATAAAAGCGTTTTTAACGAAAAAGCCAAATTTAAGAAGATGTTGGTGAGGGCTGAAATTTCAGCACAAATTTACTGGCAAATTTGTCTATATCCACCTCCGCACCTAAATTTATTCTGGCAAAATTAAGAAAATGTCCATATTGCATTTTCGATTAAGTCTCAGATGGTTGGTAGCCCGGGGGAGATTCGAACTCCCGTCGGCGGGTCCAAAGCCCGCTATGCTTGTCCACTACACCACCGGGCTTCACGTGTTCATAAGATGGTTAATTTAAACTCCTTGATATGTATGTTTTGATTAAATGTTTCCTTTCTCGCCTTATTTTCAATATGTCTTTTCTTGCCTTTTTGATGGTTTCTTCTGCCTCTGCCCGACTAACATTTGCTGTGCCGGTTAGGCTTAGAAGTTTGCCAATATTTTTACTATGCTCTATGTTGCCTTTTTCAAGTTTTTCTATTGAACGCGTAAGGCTTGTGTAATCTATCTTCTGCTTTTCTATTATGGCTTTTAGCCAAGCATAGTTTTCAATAATGTTAAGGGATGTGCTGGATAAGTAGTGCATTGTCTCAGCAAACTTTCCGGAGTTTATCATCGAGTTTACTCTTAAGATTGTGCCTTGCATGAATGCATCGTTAAAGTAATAGTTTATGCTTGTTTTGATTTTGAAATGAACGCTTCTTAATACTTGGGGTTTTCTTTTGATGATGAAGTTCATTTCATCCCAAACAGTTTTAAAGAGTTTTAGCTTTTCTTCAACTGCTGCTACATCTACATTGTTTAGTTGAGCTGTTATTAGGTAATCGTTAAAAATTTCTGCCATACTAAGCTTTTCCGCCGCAATTTCCACTTTTTCTAGGAATCGGCTGTTTGAAAAAGGTTCGAGGGCTATTTCTAACAACACACGCAAGATATTTTCCATAGCAACTAAGGCGAAGAGGCGAGCGCTCACATAATCGCCCTTTGCATAGGCTGAGGTGGCGCGGCTCAGGTATATGTCCGACTCGATTATGTGAATCTTTGTTCTCATATCAACTCTTTCTTGCGAACTGTAAAACTTCGCCATTGAAAGTTTCGTGTTTGTCAGGGTCCAGTCCCTATCATAGAGTATTTGGATTTCGTAGAGTTTCTGGTCAAGTTTGGGGTGTATGGGGCCTTGAATCAAATGTTTTGGGACGAAATTCATATCTAAAAATAAGTCGCCAACGGAAACTCTTTCAACATACTCGTCTTCTAGAGGATTGTTGCTAAGGATTAATAAGTCGATGTCGCTTGAGGGGGCGGCATCTCCGCGGCTCCAGCTTCCAAATAAACCTATTCCAGAAACAGCTTCGTTGGCAGTCATCTCTTTTATGATTTTCTCAAGTGTTTTTCGTGGTTTTTCTGGAAGCTTCATCATCTTGTGCAGGCTCTGTTGTTATATTATTAGCTTGTATCATTATTCAAAATTTGTGAAGGAGATATTTTAGTTTAAACCGTAAAATTTATATATTAAAACATTTCATCTGGATAGACACGCGGGGCCGGATGGCGTCTTCTACTCCTATATAACGGGGAAATGAAAAGGGGACGGTTCTACGCAAAGACCGAAGTGTGAGAAAATGAGTGGAAAAGAAGGCGGAACCCGTCAACGCCTAGTTGACAAGTGTCCAGAGTGCGGCAGTGTAAACCTTATTCACGACTATGATACCGGTGAAACTGTTTGCGGGGAATGTGGACTTGTACTTCATGAGCAAATGATGGATAAGGGACCAGAATGGCGAGCTTTCACACAGGAGGAAAAAGCTTCCAGAAGTCGTGTTGGAGTACCAACGTCATACTCGGTACATGATAAGGGTTTGTCAACGGCCATAAGCCAAGTTGACCGTGACGCCTTTGGAAGAAAACTTCCACTCTCAACAAGGCTGCAAATGTGGCGCCTACGAAAATGGCAAATACGTTCACGGGTGCATTCCTCAATAGACAGGAACCTGGCACAAGCAATGGCTGAGCTTGACCGTCTTTCAGACAAAGTGTACATCCCACCACCAATTAAAGAGAAAGCAGCCGTCATATATCGCAAAGCCTTGGACAAAGGCTTGGTTCGTGGAAGGTCGATAGCAGCCATAGCAGCCGCCGCGCTTTATGCTGCTTGCCGTGGAAGCGGAACCCCGAGGACTTTAAGGGAAATAGCAGAGGCCAGCTTGGTGGATAAGAAGGATGTTGCCCGCTGTTATAGGCTTTTGCTCCGAGAGCTTGATGTGCAGATGCCAATAGCAGACCCATTGACATATGTTTCGAAAATCGCCGAAAAAACTGGAATTTCGGGTAAAACACAAGGACTAGCCATACAAATTCTACGGGAAGCGAAAATGAAACGCGCCGCGGCTGGAAAAGACCCCATGGGTTTGGCTGCTGCAGCACTATACATTGCATGCCTACAAAACAATGAAAAGAAAACCCAAAAGGACATTGCTGAAGCCGCCGGGGTTACCGAGGTTACAGTTCGAAACCGCTACAAAACATTGAAAAGGCAATTGAACCTAGAATTGCCGGACTAGCTCTAATTCTAACTTTCATTTTCTTCCTTTTCAATTTCCATAACTATTGGGCCGACATAACCGCAGTCTTCACAAACATATTTTTTGGGCGTTAACCAGTAATCAAGACTACTTGACAAGTGAATTCTGGGGCTTCCACATTTTGGGCAGTATATTTTTGAAGGCCCGCGATGTTTCAGAGTCTTAAATACTTCACGCATGTTTTGTAGGATTCCCATGGGCTTACACTTTTTTGGGCTGTGGTTATTGAACCTCTATATTTTCTTCTGGATATCCAAGCTTTATTAGGTATTGGCGAACTTTTTCGCGGTGGTCCCCTTGGAGGATTATTTGACCATTTTTGGCTGTTCCCCCACACGCACAGAAGCTTTTTAGTTTTTGGGCTAAGCTTCCAAGGTCTGCGTCCTTGTCGTTTATGCCTTCAACTATTGTTGTTGGTCTTCCGAATTTTCTTGTTTCAAATCTTATGCGAATCCTTTGCTGTTCTTTCCCTATCTCGCCGCAGACACACAAGTCTTTGGGAAGCCCACATATTGGACAGATATCAGCCATGACGCTCAACACTACAATGGCGACGGCTGTATATAAAATTTTCAAATCCTCAATCAATAGATTAACAAATTACAGCAGCTTTCAACTAGAAAAGCTTTAATGTCATCATAAGGCCTCTTTGATTTATGCGAGTGATTGTTATCGGCTGCGGAAGAATGGGTTCGGTGGCGGCTGGGGATCTAGCGAATAAAATGAGCGAAGTTAAGGTTTTTGTCGCCGACAAAGACGCTGAAAAGGCTAGGGAAACTGTGAGGAAGATTGGAAGGAGCAATGTTGAATGGCTTCAAATAGACGTTTCAAACAAAAATGAGCTGGTAAATGCCTTGAAAGATTTTGATCTGGCTTTGGGCTTTTTGCCGCCGAAATTTGGTTTCAGCCTCATCGAAGCATGCATCGAGGCTAAGAAAAATCTCGTCGACGTCTCTTATATGCCAGAAAACCCCTTGGTACTCCATGATAAAGCCGCAGAGGCTAACGTCACAATTGTCCCAAGTTGCGGGTTGGCACCTGGTATAAGCAACATTCTCGTTGGTCATGCAGTCAAAGAGCTTGACAAAACTCGTAAAGTTCACATAATGGTCGGTGGACTCCCAGAAACTCCAATACCTCCTTTAGGCTATGTTATCACGTGGTCTCCAGAAAGCCTAATCGACGAGTATACAAGCAAAGCTCGGATAATTAAGGATGGCAAAATAGTCGAAGTTGAAGCTTTGGACGGGTTGGAGGAAGTGGAGTTCCCAGAAATTGGAAGGCTGGAAGCGTTCTATACCGACGGACTTAGAACCTTGCTCTACACCGTAAAGGGTGTTGATGAAATGTGGGAGAAAACGCTTCGCTATCCTGGGCATGTGGAAAAGGTAAGGCTGCTTAAGGATTTGGGCTTTTTCAGCGATAAGGAAATTTCAGTTGAAGGACAGCAGATACAGCCCATAAAACTTACAGCAAAACTTTTCGAGAGAACACTTATCAAACCGAACGTGAGAGACCTTGTGGTTTTAAAAGTTGAGGTTGCCGGCTTAAAGGGCGGCAAGAAAATGCGTTACACGTACAAATTGGTTGATTTCTATGATGAGGAAAATGGGATAACTGCCATGGCTAGGACTACGGCGTATACAGCCTCAATTGTGGCAGCGTTAATTCTGAAGGAAGACATTCGCCTAAAAGGGATTGTGCCGCCGGAGACGCTGGGCATGGAAGATAAAATTTACCAGCGAATTATGGCAGAACTTAATAGTAGAGGAATTAAAATCATAGAGGAAATATGTTTAGAATAGCTTGCCTATGACACGATGCCCATTCTGTGAAGCTCTTCTCTGAGGCTTTCCCTAACGTGTTTTAGGCTTTGTCTCTTGGCCACATATTCGTCTCCGCTTATTTTGCCGTTTCTAAAATCTTCATCTAACAGGGCTAGTTGACGGTCTATTTCCGCTATGCGGGCCCTTATCTGGTCTATATAAGATACGGCTCTTTCCTCTGCCATGACTTCTGACGGTGTCAGCGCCATCTTTATTACACCATCCTCGATTCGCAGTATTCTGTCCGCGGCTCTTGCAACACTAGGGTCGTGGGTAACCATAATTATTGTTTTGCCCAGTTCCTTATTGACCTTGCATAGATAGTTGACAACAATTTTCGCGTTTGCGGTGTCTAGCTCGCCTGTTGGCTCATCGGCTAATATTAGTGGCGGGTCATTCGCAAGAGCGGCGGCTATGGCTACTCGTTGCTGTTCTCCACCGCTTAATTCGTCTGGTTTGTGGTGGGCTCTTTCTGTCAGCCCAACTATTTCAAGAAGCTCCTTAACGCGTTGAGTTCTTTTGCTTCTCGGGACGCCTAAAGCCAACATGGGAAGCTCAATGTTTTCCGCCGCCGTTAAAGTCGGTATCAGGTTTAGTGTTTGGAATATGTGGCCCACGGTTTTGCGCCTATATTCAACTAGTTGGGATGGATGCAGTGCTGTAACCACTGTGTCGCCAACTTGAACGTAGCCTCCCGTTGCTTGGTCCAACCCGCCTATAATGTTGAGCAGTGTTGTTTTTCCGCTTCCACTTGGCCCAATTATGGAGACCATTTCGCCTTCCTTAACTTCCATGCTTAACCCTCTTAGGGCTTGGACCTCCACGTTTCCAAGCCTATAAATTTTGATTAGGTCTTTGGCTATCACCTTCATTCCTTTCATATTCTCACTATCCTCTCAACTTTTGAAATGTATCTTTTCGTAAGCAAGAGTGTGGGTATTATTGTTGAGGCGAATATTAGGATTAGGCATGAAGCTAGAAGTGTTATGGCGTCCAGCGGGAAAACCATTCTGTATCTCACAAGCGTGTAGGCTAGTGCAGAATTAGAAGCTGCAATATTGCCATTCACAACAATCAGACCTACTACCGTGCCTAAGACAGCTGCGAAGGTGACGACGGCCATATTCTCTGTGAGCAGCATAATCAAAAGTTGTTTAAAGGACAAACCACGCGACCACATTATGGAAGCCTCTTTCTTCCGTTCTTGAAGGCTTACCAACGTTGCTAAACCCACAGCCACAGAAGCCGCCAATATTGCAAAGACAACGCCTACGCTTTGAATGTTCAGCGGCCCAACCAGTAATAGATTGCTTTGAAGTTCTTCCAGTTCTTCAGCAACTGAACGCACAGAGTTAACACCGTTAATTTTTCGAATTTCAGAAGCCACTGCCGCCCCATCGGCATTCGCCTTCAACTTCACCAGTATGGTGGTGGACGATTGCCAGTCTAAATTTAGCTGTTTATAAAGCCCTATGGGAATGTATGACGGAAAAGTTCGCCACGAAAATTCCTGTGGGACTTCCCGTCCAAAAAATCCAACAACCTCCAGCTCCAGTGTAGAACTTCCAATAGTAACCATAACGGTGTCTTCAACCCTCTTGTTTAAGCGAGAAGCCACATTTCGCTCAAGAATTATTGTTTGATTCTTCATCTTCATTAGTTGAAAGGCTTCTGCTGCACTCTTGCCACCGAACCAGTCGTCCTCGTAATAGGCTGTTGAAAGCCAAGTTTCAGGATCAACGGCGATAATTTGCCTAGAAGAACCGTCTGGAAATGACCCACTAATAGAATACTGGACGGTCGTGGACGTGATCTCTGCTATGTTTTCTATAATTTCTAACACCTTTGTTAGGTTGGCTGTTGAGCTTAAAGAGACGCTCATATCTGCGCCCACATCAGCTTTGATTCGACGGATATTGTAGTCTTGGGTGCTAGCCACACCCCCTATGGTTTGGAAGCTATAGCCAACTATTAATGCGACAAGAAAGGCTATTGATGCTGCTCTGGCAGGGTTTCTCTGAACGTTTTTTGTGGCTAAAGTTCCCAGATCGCCTAAAAATTTCGCTGCTCGAGCCGCCAGCTCTTGGAACTTTAGGGAGCCGCGGATGAAGATTTTTGTGAAGCCCCAAAAGAAAAGCAGTGGTCCGATGTATGTGAGGATTGAGTCTACAACTATCCATATGGCCAGAAGTATGAGTAGGAATATGTTTGTGAAGGGTGGAGGCCTCACGGCAAAAACTTGAGCTAAATTTATGCCAAAAAGGAACATAACAATTTTGTAAAGTCCAAGGGCGAAGGCTACCCATGGCCAACGCTGTTTATAGGGCTTAACCTCCTCTATGTACGTATACTCTCTTAGGGCCTCCACTGCTGGAAGTTTTGCAGCCTTTCGTGATGGGCGGAATGTGGAGAGAAGGGTTATGGCTAAGCCAAAAATTACGGTTAAAATTATGATTTCCATACTTAAAACTGGTGATGCCATTTCCATCCCCTCGCTTGTCGCAGCAAAGTAGGGCGCGACTGCAAAGCCCAGTCCCACCCCTACTAGCCCGCCTAGTATTCCGATTATTATCGACTCTGTTAGGAATAGCCTAAACAATTGAGCGTTTGAGAAACCTTTAGTTAAAAGCAAGCCAATTTCCCGTCTTCGCAGGTTGTAGGAGACATCTGAAACAGTTGATCCAACATACCAAGCCACAAAAAAGACCGGAAGCGCCACAATGATAAAAGCGAACCGCATGGTTATGCTTGTCGTATAGAAGGTCATAAGGGCCATTCCAAGGTTGTCAGTAACATACATGCCGCTGTATTTGGCAACTTTTTCACCAATTTGAAACTTAACCTTTTCAAAAGCCTCCATCGAACTGGGAATGTCCCAAGGGTTGATAAACCGCTCTCTGTCTACATAGACTAGAATCTGTGTTGAGAATGGAAGACTGTAGTATGGTATATCTTTTGGAACATCGTCCAGAATCCTTGCGAAGGTTTCCTCCCAGCTTATAATGAGGAGCAAATCACCATGAAAAATGCCGGTTCTGTAATCATCCCGCAGTATCATTATAGGTGGGCTCCATTTACCAGTGGCAATTGAATAAGCCTTGTCATCAAGTTCTACAAAGCCCATAACCATTAGGGACAAAACAGCAAAAGTCTCTTCCCGCTCGCTTCGATATGAATAATATGTGAGATTTAAGGTGATTATGTCGCCCAACTTCATTTTATTAGCTGCTTTTGAACCAACCCAAACATAAGTTTCATTCACCCCAAGTGTACCTTCTCCGTTTACTATGTTAAGCCCCTTATAAACTATTGAAGTGGATGATATGGCAGCAACCATTACCACCGTGTAATTTTCGTCAAATTTTATAGTTGAAGTGAGTCTTGAGATAACCTCAGCACTCCTTACCCCCTCAACTTGCCTAATGTCGTTAGCCGCTTTTTTCCAATCACTGGAGCTGATAGTTGAGCTGCTGTCAACACTTATATCGACGGGGATTCGTTCTAGTTGCTGCAAGAGGGCAGCCCTTGCTGTTGTATCCGCGCCGATATTTATGCCAGCGAAAAAGGACGAGGCAAGAATGACTCCTAACAGCAGTGCCGCGAAAAGCCCGAAAGAACGGAAAATTCGCTTTACAGCGTATGAAATCATCCAACAGCCTCGAATTTTCGTGGTAAAATTATCTTAACCTTGTTTATTTAAGACTATACATTAGAACATGCTTTATATCCCCATTCGCTCCCTTTTCTATTGAAAAGCCATGCCGATAACTAAAATTAGGAAAAGAGACGGCCGGATAGTTGACTTTAGCCCTGAGAGAATTAAAAATGCCATACACAAGGCTTTTGTAGCCGTTAAACTTGAAGACGGGGAAAAAGCTGAAAGATTAACAAGAGATGTTGTTAGCCTTTTAGAAGAAAGATTTGTAGAAAGAATCCCTTCGGTTGAGGATGTCCAAGACGTTGTAATAGAGGTTTTAAAGAAGAGCGGTTTTGAAGAGGTTGCCTCGGAATATCAAGATTATAGGAAGAAGAAGGAGGAGATAAGGCGCTTAAGGGAAAGGCTTGGGATTGAGGAGCCTAAGTTGACGGTTAATGCCCTTGAAGTTTTGAGGAAGCGTTATCTAAGAAGGGACGAAGCCGGAAACATAGTTGAAGACCCGGCTCAAATGTTTAGGAGGGTTGCAAAAGCCATAGCAAGAATTGACCGAAAATACGGCGAAGACCCCAAAGAAAGCGAGGAAACCTTCTACAAAATGATGGCGAGACTTGAATTCCTCCCGAACTCGCCAACGCTGTTCAATGCCGGAACAAGGCTTGGTCAGCTTTCCGCATGTTTCGTTTTGCCTGTTGATGATTCCTTGGACAGCATTTTCGAAGCCGTTAAAAACATGGCTTTAATCGAGAAAAGCGGCGGCGGCGTCGGCTTTGACTTTTCAAGGCTTAGGCCTAAAGGCGACATAGTCATGTCCACTAAAGGCGTGGCTTCAGGCCCTATTAGTTTTATGCGGGTTTTCGATGTTGCCACAGAGGTTATTAAGGCTGGCGGTAAGAGACGGGGCGCCATGATGGGGATTCTGCGAGTCGATCACCCAGACATTCTGGAGTTTATAACTGCGAAACAGCAGCCGGGTTTCCTCTCAAACTTTAATATATCAGTTGCCATAACCGACGATTTTATGAAAACCCTTGAAGAAGACGGCGAATACTGGTTGGTAAACCCAAGAAATAAGGAAAGAGTTGGCAAGCTCAGAGCTAGGGATGTCTGGAACATCATAGCCAGGTCTGCTTGGGCGAGTGGAGACCCAGGCGTCGTATTCATAGATGAAATTAATAGGCATAACCCCACACCTGATATTGGAAGAATTGAGTCAACCAATCCTTGCGGTGAACAGCCCCTCTTGCCCTATGAGTCGTGCAATTTGGGGTCAATTAATCTCTCACGTATGGTTGAAGATGGTAAAATTAATTGGGAGAAGCTTAGGGAAACTGTTAGGAACGCCGTTCACTTTTTGGACAATGTTATAGATGCGAATAAGTATCCGTTGAAGGAGATAGAGAAGGTTACGAAGGCGAATAGGAAGATAGGTCTAGGTGTTATGGGTTTTGCAGACATGCTCATTAAGCTGGGTATTCCCTACGATTCTGAACAAGCTCTAGAGCTTGCAGAAAAACTGATGAAGTTCATCGACGAGGAAGCCCATAAAAAGTCTGAGGAAATCGCCGAGAAAAGGGGCTCGTTTCCAAATTTTGACAAGAGCATTTGGAAGGACAAGTACAAGGCTATGAGAAACGCCACAGTCACAACAATAGCCCCAACAGGCAGCATAAGCATAATTGCGGGATGCTCATCCGGCATAGAGCCGCTCTTCGCCATATCCTTCATAAGAAATGTTTTGGATGGGACGAGACTTTTTGAAACAAACCCGTTGTTTGAGATGGTGGCGAAAGAAAGAGGCTTCTATGATGCCCGTCTGCTAGAAGAGATAGCGAAAACTGGTTCTGTTCAAAAGATAGACAGAGTGCCAGAAGACGTCAAAAAGGTTTTTGTGACAGCCCTGGATATTGAGCCGGAGTGGCATGTGAGGATGCAAGCGGCTTTTCAAAAATACACGGATAATGCCGTCTCAAAAACCGTTAACATGCCTTATGAAGCAACCGTTGACGATGTTAAAAAAGTATTTGAGCTTGCCTGGAAACTTAAATGTAAAGGTGTGACCGTTTTCCGTTATGGAAGCAAACCAGAACAAGTCCTATACATTGGAGAAATAAAAACCGCCGAAAAGAGATTTATTTCAGCAGATTCAGAGTATGCTGGAGGTTGCCCAACAAGGACTTGCCCCTTCCCTGGATAAGAAGAAGGCAACGTCAAAGGTGATGCTTGTGAAAGGCTCGTTAGGCTTTGTTAATGAAGAGAACATGAGCATGCTAACAGACCTCTACGAGCTTACAATGTGCGCAAGCTACTTTGACAACAAGAGGCTTGAACCAGCCACCTTCGACCTTTTTATAAGGCGTTTGCCTCCGAACCGCTCATACTTCCTATTCGCCGGATTGGAACAAGTCTTATTGTTTCTTGAAAGAATGAGGTTCACTGAGGAGCACATAAAATTCTTGAAAGGCCAAGGATTCAAAGAGGATTTTCTCGAATACTTAAGGAATTTTAAGTTTAGTGGTGATGTTTGGGCTGTTCCAGAGGGCACTGTGGTTTTTCCCAACGAACCGCTGATTAGGGTTACAGCTCCAATAATAGAGGCACAGCTGATAGAAACTTTTGTTTTAAACACCATTAATCTCCAAACTACAATAGCTACTAAAGCTTCACGGGTTGTTTACGCTGCTCAAGGTAGGTCTGTAATCGAGTTTGGTTTGAGAAGGGAGCATGGAACAGACGCAGGAATGAAGGTTGCCCGCGCAAGCTACATAGCTGGCTGCAATGGCACATCAAATGTCCTAGCTGGGATGATGTACGGTATCCCAATTTTCGGGACAATGGCGCACTCTTTCGTCATGTTCTTCGATAACGAAATAGAGTCCTTCAGAGCTTTTGCCAAAACTTTCCCTGACAAGTCAACCCTTTTAATAGATACTTTTGACAATATTAAGGGCGCAGAAAACGCCATAATTGTAGCCAAAGAGCTAGAAAAGATGGGCTTCAGGCTTCGGGGGGTTCGCATCGACAGTGGGGACCTTGTTGAAATAAGCCGGAGGGTTAGAAAAATACTTGATGACAATGGGCTTGGTTATGTGCAGATATTTGCAAGCGGAGACCTCGACGAGTATAAGATAGAGGAGCTACTTAGCAAAGGCGCAAAAATAGATGCCTTTGGTGTTGGAACACGCATGGGAACATCAGCAGACAGACCCTATGTTGACATAATCTACAAGTTATGTGAAAGGATGAACGAGAAAGGGGAATTCCAGCCAATAATGAAGCTAAGCGAAAGAAAAGCCACCCTTCCGGGAAGAAAGCAGATCTTTAGGTTTAAAGACGAGAAGGGAAATTTCGTTAAAGATGTAATCGCCCTTGAAGGCGAAAACATCGGCGGCGAACCACTTCTCGTAAAAGTTATGGAAAAGGGCAAAATTGTATACGATCTGCCATCCCTTGAAAACATAAGAAAAAACGCCCTAAACAACCTTTCAATGCTCCCTGAAAAGTACAAAAGGCTTAGGGGAGCAGCTAAATACCCAGTCGAGTTAAGTCCAAAACTTAAGAGGCTCATTAGGGATTTGAAGGAAAAGCTGAAAAAATTGAAGGCGTAAGTTCTCCGGTTTTAACTTCTAAATACCGTTAGAAGGTTTATGAAGGCTACTTCCAATAAGGCGGCTATGAAGAATATGCTGTAAATGTAGATTAGATCTTTTGTTTTAAGCGTTCTGCCCAACGTTTTCTTAAGCGTTATATAAACGCCGAAACCTTCAACAATTCCTATAGGCGTGCTCATAATCAGTATGATGGGTAATGTTTCTAGGCTGACTTTTCCATATATTAGGGTGCAGCCTCTCAATATGCTTATGAAAATGATTATTACTGTGAAGGCTATGGCGAAGGTTTGCGGATGCTCCAAGACGATGTGCGAATATTTTTCCCTCTTAAAGAATCCCGAGACAACAAGGCTTACGTAGAAGGACATGCCCAAGAGAATCATGGAAATAACGAGCACGTTATGTAGAAATATCATTCCAACGGCTAAAAGCTGGTTTTGTATAATATCTTTTGCCAAAATTGTAAAGAAAATTGTGTTTTCAAAAGATGAAAGGAGCAGGGAGAAGAGGAAAGCTAACCCTAAAATGACGATGCGTTTTCTTGATTCTGACAAGCACAAACCTCGCTATGTAAGAGGCCATATGGAGTATAACCATTCAAATATTCTTTCCAAAATGTGAAAGGATAAGGCTAAGAGCACTAGAATTGCCAAGTGTATTATTATTGCTAGTATGCCAACAGCTATTGCACCGAGCCAGCCGGTTTCGAATAAACGTTTAATCAGGACAAGCCAGACAAAAAGGCTTAAGATCAAAGTGATTAAGGGGTATGGTATAAAAATCACGAAAAGCGTTGTTAGAACAGTTCCCAATAGCGAAATTATAAAGGCGTCTGAAAATAGGGCGCGTTTTCTACCAACAACAATCAGCCCAGCAAGATAGAGAACAACGGCCAGCGCAAGCAGCGACACAAAAAACCAGACAAGGGCGAAAATTAAGGTTAAGCCCTCTTGCAATCCTCCAGGCCGACCCTTTCCAATTTTAATCGATAACTGCAAAATAATTCCGATTAATTGTTGCCAAACCATTTCACTCACTTAGCGTTAGATTTTGCATATTAAAAATAAAAGGTTTGTCTGGAGTTATGCCGCTTTTTCTGGTTTACCTACTTCGTTAGATCTTCAACTTCTTCTCTGCCCTTCTCCAGCTCTTCGACCTGCTCTTTGTCCTCCTTCAATAGTAAGGCTTGGAACTCGCCGACATGAGTTTTTTCCTCTTTGGCTATCTCTAGAAGCACTTTTCTAATGTTCTCGTTTGACGTTGCTGCTGCCAATTGCTCGTAAAGGTTTATAGCGTCTAATTCGGCTATTATGGCAGCCCTCAAAATTTCACGGTCCATATGCTTCTTTTCAACTTTGTCGATTCTAATTGGAATTTGAGAAAGCATCGTCACCACCTCATATAGTTTTTGCCTTAATCCCAGCGATATGTTATTTACTGCATTAAACCTTTTGCAAGTGAAAATGGTTGTTGCTGCATTCCATTTTCCTCTCCCCCTTCCCTATAATTTCAGAAATTGTTCTGATGTAGAGAGAAAAAGGTAAAAAGGAAAGTGTGTTATTTGGAAGCTATGAGAAAATAGTTGTGTCGTTGTCTTTCTATATTTCTTCGGCTAGTGTTGTGAATAAGTCGTGGTGTTCTTCTTCGTCTTCCAGAATTTCTTCAAATAGGTGGGCTGTTATTATATCATCTTCCTTTCTTGCCTGGGCTATTATTTGCTTGTAAAGGTTTATGGCGTTTTCCTCGTCTTTTATGTCTTGTTGTATCATTTCCTTAAGCGTTTTCCCAACCACTATTTCGGTTGGCTTTGTTGTGGGTGTCCCGCCTAGATAGAAGAGTCTTTCAGCAATGGCTTCTGCATGCTTCATTTCCGCGATTGCCACTTTTTTAAGCTCTTCCTGAACTGCGAAGCCTTTGACACCGCTCCATTGGACGTGTTGCCACATATATTGTATGGAGACTTGCATTTCCCTTGCAATGGCGTCGTTCAGCATTTCTAACAATTTTTTAGAAACCAAAACTTTCACCTCCCTCCAGTTTTTGTTACATTTTGTTTAAAAGTTTTACCAAAATACACGAAACCTTGCTAGAAAAATGGGAAACCTCGTAATGCATAAATGCTAGGCTATCCGCCTGGGGCTCCGTGAAATGGCACGTTTTTCCAGAGAATATCCCACCAGTCCTCTTCTGTTATTGTTTCGCCCCTCACAATGATTTCTAAAACTTCTTTTAAGAGTTCATGGTGCCGCTTCTCGTCAGCTAGTATGGCTGTTAGGAGAAGTTTAACCTTCTCATTTTCAACTGTGGGAAGCATGTCGCTTATCTTTTTTATGAGTTCAGCTTCGATTTGAATATGCCTTTCAACAAGGCTTCTCTGTTTATCAAGATGCTCTTGTGAAAGTGCTTGTTGGGTTGTGGTTAGAAGCTTTAAAGCTGCGTCATACATCTCTGCATGTTTTAAGGAATCCAGTGAAATTCCTCTTAAAACGCCCTTAACGGATGGGTTTCTAATGTTTTTAAGCGCCTCATTAAGTGAGTCGACAATTTCATTTTCAACCTCGATCTGCTTTTTAATGAAGTTTAAGAGTTCATTTTTTGTAGACATCTCTATTCCCCTTTAATATTGAGTTGAAGGAACTATTTTAATGCCTATGCTAGGCTTTAACAAGTTTTTCAGCAATCCTCTTACCGAATTCTTTGCACTTTTCTAAACCAGTCGCATCCGGTGTGTACCTTATTAGTAGTGGCGGTTCTGTCACTTCCATTTCAAACTTGTTCTTTAAGATTTCAATGACAAGCCTTGGGGCTTCACCGCTCCATCCATAAGATCCGAAGGCTGCGCCAACCTTGCCTTTCAAGTTTATGTTTTTTGCAGCAGCTTCTTCAAAAAGCATTTTAATATCGACTGTTGTGTCGTGGTGGTATGTGGGTGTACCCACAATTATGGCATCAAAATCTTTTAGCTGTTCTGGCGTCGCATGGTAGGTTAATTCCACATCTACGCTTTGAACTGTTTTTGCTCCTTCAGCTACGGCTTTAGCCATTTTCTCAGTGTTTCCAGTCCTACTATAATAAAGGATTAGGATTTTTGGCATGCACGTTCACCGTTAAAGCTTATTTCAGCGCTTCCTCCAGTCGCTTGTAAACTTCGTCCCAATTGACAATTTTCCAAAATGCTTCAACAAATTTTCCTCGGTCGTTTTTGTAGTCGATATAGTAGGCGTGTTCAAAGACGTCAAGAACCATTAGGACTCGGAACATCGGATAAACGTTCATGTTATGCTTCTCCACCTGCATCAACATTAGGCGACCAGTTTGCTTACAAAGGGTTAAAGCCGCCCAACCAGAACCCTCAACACTTATGGCTGCTTGGGAAAACTCCTTCTGGAAACGCTCAAAACTTCCAAATTCTTCGACAATTTTATCGGCTAAAAGTCCTCCTGGTTTTCCGCCGCCCTTGCTTGGCGGTGCTAGGTTGCCCCAAAAGAGCGAATGCAACAGGTGTCCGGCAACATTCCACGAAAGTTCCTTAAGTGTGGCCTTGACATCTATTTCGGCGTTTTCTTTGCGTGCTTTATCTAGCCGTTGGAGTATGGCGTTAGCCCCATTAACATAGGCTTGGTGATGCTTGCTGTGGTGAATTCTTAACTGCTCTTCGGACATGTAGGGCTGTAGATCCCCATAACTGTAAGGCAACTGTGGCAAAACATAAAGCCTAGTTTGCTCCATAATTCATGCACCTCCATTCCTAACTTTTCCTTACAAACTGATCTTTTGGGGCGCCGCAAACTGGGCAAACCCAGTTTTCAGGCAACGCCTCAAAGGGTGTCCCGGGTTTTATGTTATGCTCTGGGTCTCCAGCTTCTTGGTCGTAGATGTATCCACAGATTATGCATTCCCACTTTTCCAAAGGCTTCAAGTCCTCCATTACTTTTCTGTCTTAATGTTGTAGCTTACTTTGACCCCGGCTTTTTCGAAGAGCTTCCCAACCGGGCAGTTTTCCACCGTCAGCCTAAAAATCCTCTGAACTGTGTCTTCTGAGGCGTCGGTTTTAACGGATATGTTGAAGGTTGCTTCTGTTATGGTTCCAGCCTCTTCTGATTTTATGGCTTCAAGCTTGACCTCCAAGTCTTTGAGTTGAACCCTCATTTTCTTAGCCATTAAAGCGAAGATTGTGGCGAAGCATCCGGCATAGCTCATAACGCCAAGTTCTAGAGCTGTGGGTCCCATGTCCGTTCCCAGCTCTGGCGGTAGGTCTAGGCATACGCTGTGGGCTCTTCCATTGTCAACGGCTATCCGCAGGTCCTTTACAAGTTTGGCTGTGGAACGAAGTTTTTGCACCAAACCATTTCACCTCCCATATAAAGATAAAAGGGGTTATGGAAGCTTTTTCTTGCAGAGGAACCAGTCAACGCATTCGTAGCCCTCTTGCAGGCGTTTTTCAGCCTCTTCTTGTGTTGTGGGCGGCGGCACTATAACTGGGTCGCCTGGTCTCCAGTTAGCTGGCAAAGCCACCTTATACTTGTCAGCTGTTTGCAAAGCATCAATTAGCCTCAAAATTTCGTCCATGTTTCTGCCAACGTTCAATGGGTAGTATATCATCGCCCTCAGCTTCATTTCTGGGTCTATTACGAAGACGCAGCGCACCGCCGCTGTTGTGCTTTGTTTGGGGTGTATCATTCCAAATAAGTTTGCAACCTTCATGTCAAGATCAGCAATGACCGGGAACGGTATAGTTACTCCCAACCTCTCCTTTATTGTTCTAACCCATGCAATGTGGGAATAAACGCTGTCAATGCTTAACCCTATGAGTTGGACATTTCGCTTCACTAATTCAGGGTGTATCTGGGCAAAAGCCACAAACTCTGTTGTACAGACCGGTGTGAAATCAGCTGGATGTGAAAATAGGATAACCCATTTTCCCTTAAAGTCTGAAAGCCTTATCTTGCCGTGGGTTGTTACCGCTTCAAAATCCGGAACAACTTCGCCGAGACTTAAGAGCGGCTTTTTCTCTTCAATTTTTTCCATTTATTTCATCCTCCTCTAATTTTTAAACCGTAATCCTTTTATCCTTCAAGGCTTATATGCTTTTCGTACAAAATTCGGCTAAAATCGTATAAAATGGTGCGAAAATGGTTAAAAAAGTTGCGGAAATAGACGAACTCGACTTCAAAATCATAAAACTCCTAGAGGAGGACGGACGCCTAACGTTCATGGAAATAGCCAAAAAATTAAGGCTAAGCGAATCAACAATACGGAAAAGGGTTCAAGCCTTAAAGGAGAACGGCGTGATAAAAAGGTTCACCGTTGAAATAGACCCGGCCAAAATAGGCTTCAATACTGTTGCAATAGTTGGCGTAGACGTGGACCCCCCTAAGCTTTTGGAAGTAGCCCAAAAACTCTGCGAGTATAAGGAAATCCGCTGCGTGGCCACATCTACAGGGGACCATATGATAATGACTGAAATATGGACAAAGGATGGCCGCGAACTCACAAGGCTTATATCAGAAAAAATCGGGACAATTGAAGGCGTCAAGAAAATTTGTCCAGCGATAATTTTAGAGAAACTGAAAGGCTGAAACTGTTTAGGGGATAAAAGGCTTGAGCGCCAACATTCATCAACAACACGCCCACCACGTTGGAGAATTTAAACGGCGATTCTGGGTTTCACTAGCACTGACAGTTCCGATTCTGCTTCTTTCGGAAATGGTTCAAATGTGGCTCGGCCTAGCATGGATAAAAATTCCATACCAAAAAGAGGTGCTTTCACTATTATCCATAATTGTCTATTTTTATGGCGGGTGGCCCTTCCTAAAAGGCTTGTACCAAGAGGTTAAAGCCAAACAGCCAGGAATGATGACGCTTATTGGCATGGCTGTTTCTGTAGCCATGTTCTATTCGCTTGGAACAGTATACTTTTCCATAAGTGGTAAAGACTTCTTCTGGGAACTTGCAACCCTAATTGATGTTATGCTTTTGGGGCATTGGATAGAGGCAAAAAGCGTCATGGGGGCTTCCATGGCTTTAGAAGAACTTGTCCGCATCATGCCAACAACAGCCCACCTAATAAAAAACGGCGAAATCATAGAGACACCAGTTTCCCAGTTAAGCAAGGGTGATGTTGTTCTCATAAGGCCCGGCGAGAAAATCCCGTCTGACGGCGTCGTTGTTGAGGGCGAATCATATGTTAATGAAGCTTTATTGACGGGTGAATCAAAGCCCATAGTCAAGAAAGTTGGCGACAAGGTTGTCGGAGGCTCAATAAATGGAGAGGGTGTTCTCAAAGTGCGAATAGAGCGGACAGGTGAGGAGACTTATTTGGCGCAGGTTATAAAGCTGGTTAGGCAAGCCCAGGAAAGCCGTTCGCGGACACAGGATTTGGCGAACAGAGCCGCCGCGCTACTTTTCTACGTGGCACTAATTGTTGGCACAATAACTTTCACAGTGTGGTCTTTCATAGCCAATTTGGATTTCGCCCTTGAAAGGGCTGTCACAGTTCTTGTCATAGCTTGTCCTCATGCTTTAGGATTGGCAATACCACTAGTTGTAGCCCTTTCCACATCCATAACGGCGAAAAACGGAATCCTCATAAGGGATAGGCGAGCCTTTGAAACGGTTAAGGACGTCAACGCCGTTGTTTTCGACAAAACCGGCACCTTAACCATTGGAAAATTCGGCGTCAGCGACATCGTTGCCCTCATATCAGAAAAAGAGCTTTTAATGCTTACAGCAGGCGTTGAGCTAAACTCTGAACATGTAATAGCAAAAGCCATAGTGGAATACGCTGAAAGCAAGGGTATCAAAATCCCACAAGCCAAGGATTTTAAGGCTTTGCCTGGGAGAGGCGCCTATGGAAAAGTTGGGAGAAGAGAGGTTTATGTTGGTAGTATAAACCTCCTAGAAGAGTTGAAAATTGCCTTTGAAGACCCCAATATAAGGGAGCTGCAAGAACAAGGCAAAACAGTTGTTTTCACAGTTGTTGATGGGAAACTTGCAGGGGCATTCGCTTTGGCAGACAGCATTAGAGAAGAATCCCGCGAAGCTGTTAGGAAATTGAAGGAAAACGGCGTCAAAGTTTACATGTTGACTGGAGATTCTGAGGAGGTTGCCCGCTGGGTTGCAAAAGAGCTAGGCATAGAGAGCTACTTTGCAAGGGTTCTCCCAGACAAAAAAGCTGAAAAAATAAGACAGCTTAAAAACGAGGGCTACCAAGTTGCTATGGTCGGAGACGGCGTTAACGACGCCCCAGCCCTCGTAACAGCGGATGTTGGCATAGCCATAGGTGTTGGAACAGACGTGGCCATAGAAAGCGCAGACATAATCCTAGTCAAAAACGACCCAAGAGACGTGGTAAAAGTCATAGATATTTCGCGTAAAACCTACTCGAAAATGGCTCAAAACCTATGGTGGGCCGCAGGATACAACATAATAACAATTCCGGTGGCTGCTGGAATTCTATCAGGGTTTGGTGTTACCCTTCCAGCAGCTGTTGGCGCAGTAATAATGTCCTTTAGCACAGTTATAGTCGCGTTAAACAGTCAAACTTTAAGGAAGTATGAACCAGAGGAGGTGAAAATCTTGGCGAAGAAAACCCTTGTAAAGGACCCCGTCTGCGGAATGAAAATAGACCCAGACACGGCGTTTAGCAGAATTGAGCATGAAGGCCGC
>JAWAZO010000012.1:0-26342 GCA_038817565.1 Bathyarchaeia archaeon | reverse complement strand
GAAATGCTTATAAACATTGCTATCTAAAATATGGCTTCTAGCCTAATGCCCAAGGTGCGCTCCTTGAAGAAAGTTAAGATCGGCATCTTCAAATGTGGCAACATTGGAACCGCACCCTTGCTTGAACTGCTTTTTGACGAATTGGCTGACAGAGAGGACATAAGCGTTCGAACAATAACGACTGGAGCCAAAATGCTTGCAGAAGAAGTTGAAGAGGCCCTACCAAAAATCTTCGACTTTAACCCGGATTTTATCATCTTCATATCACCAAATCCAGCAGTGCAAGGTCCCAGAAAAGCCATGGAAATCCTCTCGGAGAAGAAAATCCCAAGCATATTCATTTCTGATGCGCCGGGCAAACGCCTTAAAGAGGAATTTGAAAAACAAGGTTTTGGTTACATCATAGTTATGGGAGACCCATTAATAGGCGCCAGAAAAGAGTTTCTGGATCCGACCGAAATGGCGATTTTCAATTCAAATGTGATAAAAGTGCTGGCAATCACAGGTGTTTACAAAATAGTTTACCAAGAAATTGACCGCGTTATCCACTGCTGTAAGGAAGACGTAGCATTTGAATTGCCTAGGTTAATTATAGACACTGACAATATTAGGGACAGCTCTGACTTCAGGAATCCATATGCCCTTGCAAAAGCCATGGCGGCCTACGAACTGGCGAAGAAAATTGCGGAGATAAACACACGGGCATGTTTTATGGAGAAAGAAAAGGAAAAGTATATACCATTAGTTGCATGCGCTCATGAAATCGCGCAAATTGCAGCCGACCTCGCAGAAGAGGCTAGGGAAATTGAGAAATATGCAGATACGCTTGTTAGAAGACCCCACTCTAAGGAGGGAAAGTTAAAGGTTAAGGATAAGTTAATGTTGCCTCCAACTTTTGACGAAGAAATTTATCAGAAATGGCTCAAGATGTTGAAGCTGAGCGGTCCATAACCGTTGTATATACGCTATTAATACATATATATGGTATTTCGAATAAGTATATATTCTCCGCCTTCCACTTGACTATTAGGTGAAAAAATGAAAGCTCTTGAAATAACACCTTTGGAAGGAAAAACATTAAAAGTCATAATAGTTGAGAAAGAGTACAGCGAACCATTCTGGGTTGCAGAACCCATAAACAACCACACGCCTAAAAACATCCTTTCGTCCAGATTCAAGCCCTCCATCGCCTTCTGTAATTTCTTTGAAAAACTGATCAGTGAAGTTAAACCTGACTTTATAACAGAAGAATTGGGAAACCGCTCACTTAAAGAATTCAATGAAGCCAATGTTCTCGCCCAGATAAGCCAAAAGGAGAAGATTCCATTCTTCGCCGTGGATATGGACGAAAACGCTAGGGGTTACGTGGCTTCTCTCATCGAAGAGAAAAGGCAACTTAGGGACAAGATATTGAAAGCTTTGGAAGAAATTCCCGACGAAAACAGTGTTGAGAAAGAGTACTTAATAGCTTATGGCCAATGCTTACAACAGGAGATTGAGGAGTTAGAGCGTGAAGCGAAGTTTTCAGTTAGAGAAAGCTGGATAGTCATGGGTATTCTTGAAAATGCTAAGGCGCTAGAAAAAACAGAGATTACGTGCTTACACATATCAAGTCCAGAACATATGAATGGAATCAAAAAACTTTTAGAGTCGGTTGATGTTGATGTAGAAATAATTCAGCCAACAAAAAAGTTGATCTTCACAAAGGAGAAAGCGCCGATGGCTGAAATTGAAGATTTACTTAAATCTATGCAAATCCAAGTTAAACCCGTCATCAGGGCATCGTCCGAAGAAGCCCCTTACATTCTCTTCTTCCTAGACACAGACAAAAGGGCAAGCCCATTTGACATTTGCATGGCCTACGACGCCGGGTTCAGTGTGGTAGTTCCATACGAAAACGTAACCACTGATGAAGCGAAGAAGATAGTGCAAGATGCCATCTTTTCCAGAGACCCGAAAGGGATTAAGCGAACATGCTTTTTCATAGGCGGAAAAGACATGGAAAAAGCAGAAGAAGTCCTAAAGGTTGTGCGTGAAACTATGTTCCCGCCGTTCCAAGCCAACACAATTATTGATCCGGCTGGTGCCTACACAACAGCTGCAGCCATGGTGGCTAAAGTTGAAGATGCTATAGCAAAGGCCAAACTTGGAAACTTAAAGGATAAAAGAGTGGCAGTTTTCGGCACCGGAGCCGTTGGAAGAGTTGCAGCTATCCTGTTAGCTAAACTCGGGTGCGCTGTCAAAATTGTAAGCCCAAACCCTGATAGAAAAGACGGAGACGAATATGTTTCAAAGCTGTCGGCTTTGCTCCGCGAGCGGTATGGTGTTGACGTCGAAGGCGTTTTCGCCCCAACACCAGAGAAAAAAGTTGAGGTTATAAATGACGCAGATGTTATTCTCTGCGCATCTGTTGCGGGCGTTCGCATAATAACCAAAGACATGCTGAACTCGGTAAAATTTGTCAAAGTTATAGCCGACGTCAACGCTGTTCCACCACTCGGAGTGGAGGGAATGAAACTCGACGACGATATGAGAGAATTTGCCCCTGGTATCTTCGGTATAGGTCCATTAACAATTGGGAGACTTAAGTACAAGCTTGAACGCGAGATTCTGAAAGAAGCAAGGAGAAACGGTAAAGGAACAGTCTACAACTATAACTACGCAATGGAATTAGCAAGAAAAATACTTAGGGGAGAACTTCCAGCTGCCAAGCTTGCAGTTACAGTTAGTTACCCGCCAAAAGAAAGAAAGTGACTTTATTGAACAATGCTACGAGGGGATCTTGAAAGCCTTGTTAAGGGTAATCTCTGCTATGTCTGCTGAATATTCTGCAATGCGCTGGATGCTGTCCCTAATGGAGCAACATGCACAAATAACCTCAGTATCTTTCTCTTTCAAAAAAGCCAAGGATGCTATTTCTCTGTCCAATTTCTCTATTTTAGCCTGATTCTCAATAACTTCATTCGCGGTTTTTACATCCTTTGCAAAAAGGGCGTTCACGGCATTGTCATAAAGTGTAAGTGCGTCGCATCCAGCTGAATACATTTTCTCCAACAAAGGCTTTGAAATTTCCTTTTTCCCCCCTTCCAGCATGATAACATGTTTTGCCACATTAGCGGCTTGATCTGAAACTTGCTCTATGCGGTGAATAAGTGTTTGATAATCCAAGCAGTCGATAGGTTCCACGGCAAGCTGGTTAGCCAATGCAGGATCGACAGCTGCTCTACGCACAAGCCTCAGCAAGAAAAATGAGAAGTGATCAACTTCATCATCTATCATGTAAACCGATTTCGCAAGAGCCGCATCCTGATCTTTTAGAGCGTTAAAGGCGTCTCTGCACATAGAACTTGATACTTTGTACATCCTATTAATTCCAGTTTCAATAGATGCCTTAGATTCGTCTATAAGGGTTGCGATATGCATTTCTTTTGTGTCGGCTTCCATTATCCGCATGTAAAGCATCTGCACTATCTTTCGGATGGCTTTCTGTTGAGGCACTGTGAAAAACTTATCTGAAACGAGTCTAATTTGGGAATAGCCATTCAAATAGCAGGCAATTATGCTACGGATGACGAAGGATATGTCCTTCTCCGATTCAACGTGAAGAGTTATCTTTGCTGGTTCCCGCTCCTTCCGCGCACCAGGAAAAACAACAAGAGAACGGTCTCTATTCATTGCGATGGAAACAACATCCCCGCTTTTAAGCTCATTTAACTCCGTCCAATACTTAGGAAGCGAAATAACAAGTGAAGAACGCCCAAGAGACATTATTTTGCGCTGTTCCATACAAACCTTCACCACAAAACATTTACATAAAAAATCAAATATATATCTTTATAGACGATTTAAACAAGAATGTATTCGAACAACTTAAATATTAAAAGATTTGATTAGGATTAAGTCGGAGGACGAATTGGTTTGACAGAAGTTGTTGAGAAAGGTTTGAAGAAAATAGGCATAACAGTTTCTAAACCAGTGTTAGCTATATTATGCATAATCTTTGGCATTATAGTGATAGCATGGAGGGAGTCTCTGAACTTGATAGTCGGCATATTTCTAATAATCGAAGGCGTCCTGATGCTAACAGAACATTTAGAAATTAAAAAACAGCAACCACCAGCGCCACCCACATAATTTTTTATTTTCCTTTTTGTCTGCAAAGCGGAGTAAGCAAACCGTTGATAACAGCCGAAATTTATAGTGTCTTGGTTATTGGTATAGACACTACTTTTATTGCCACATCTGCGAAAAGTGTTGGCTATAACGTTTATGCGGTTGATTATTTTGACGATGTCGACTTACAATGGGTTTGCAAGGATTATAAGGCTGCAATAAAACATTATCAAAAGAAAGGCTGCAAAGACAAGAATATCTTCCTTAACCCACAAGTTCTCTTGGAAATGGCGAAAAAATTGGTCAAGAAGCACCGTATAGACGCGATACTTCTTTCTTCGGGCCTTGACGACCAAATCGACATTCTTAAGGAGTTGAATAATATGGTGCCGATATTGGGAAATGCTCCAAGCGTTATTAGAAACGTTCGCGAAAAGCAGAAATTTTTTAATGAGCTTAAAGCACTGGGGATACCTCACCCCGAAACTGTAGTTGTCAAGAGCGTTTCTGAAGCAAAAGACGCCGCAGCTAGGGTTGGATATCCTGTTGTTCTTAAACCGGCTAGCGGTTTTGGAGGAATAGGAGTAAGAGTTGCATCAAATCCATCTCAAGTGGCGGAGGCTTTTTCCCCAGTGTTAAAGATTTCTGATAAAGTTATTGTCCAGAAATTTATTAAAGGCTTTCATGCAAGCATATCTTTTTTGGCCGGTAAGAGAAATATTAAGATCTTATCAATAAATGAGCAACTATTGGGGCTACCGTCGGTTTTTCAAAATGAACCCTTTGGCTATTGCGGTAATATTGTGCCACTTCAAACGACCGCATCGCTTTTCGAAAAATGCCGCGTTGTAGCTGAAAAAATCGCTTCACATTTCGGTCTTATAGGCTCTAATGGCATCGACATAGTTATTTCAGAGGATGAAACTCCACATGTGATAGAGGTTAATCCGCGATTTCAAGGAACTTTGGGCTGTGTGGAAAGGGTTTTAGGAATTAACCTCGTCGATGCTCATGTTAACGCTTGTCTACACGATGAACTGCCAGCTATAAAGTCGCCTTCAAATTTTTGCATTCGCCTCATCTTATACGCACCTAGACGAGTCGTTGCCCCAGACCTCACCGCCCTAAAAGGTGTTTGGAACATCCCTCCTCCACACAGCATTGTTGAAAAAGGAGAACCTTTATGCTCTATTTTGGTTGAAGGGGAAAGCCGCGAAATATCCCTTCAAAAAGCTAACGATTTAGCCAAGATTATTTACAATAAGCTTCAGCCAATTTAAACCGGAAACTTCAATTTGCGTACAGCATCAATCATCGGTGGGCCTACCAGCGATGTTATAACTGCAGATAAACCCACTTTTATTGGGGTTTCAACGGCACCTAATGCCCAGATGGCTTGGAGCTCATCAACTCCGTAGCCATAAAACAGATTGTAGGTTTGGCACGGCACAAATATGAAGATGCGGAAAAGAACATCAGCCTCTAAGCCTATGAACACGCTGAGGGCTAAGATATAGATTAAACGTTTTTTAGACTTCGTATTCCACAATTTTTTCCACTTAGAAGTTATAACAGCCAAAAACAGCAAGGTGGCAAAGGCTAAGTAGACATCCCACATCCCCCAGAATGGAAGCTTCCATGAAACTGGTGCAACGAAAAATCCTCCTAAAAGAGCGAGATAATATGTTAAAACTATGCCCCATTTTCTTCTGAAAACAAGCGCTGAAATCGTAGATCCAAGAGGAGCGCCGATGGTAAAAAGAAACTCGTACGCATCAATGTAATTTATGAAGTGCCCAATCATGACGCCGATGAGGGTCGAAAGGAAACCAGCCGACGGTCCAAGCAATATTCCAGTTATCGGTTCAGATATGAAAATCCAGCTGTACCACACACCGGAATAGGGCAGCGGAGAAACCATTGAGTCACAGATTATGCTTAAAGCAGCGCAAACCGAAATTACGGTGATAAAAGTTGGTCTTCTAAGTTTTTCCAATAGAATCACTTTGCTTTATTATTTTCCCAAATTAAAGCACATCACATTTATAATCTTAACTTGACATCAAGCCAGAAATAGTTGGATGATAAATATCATTAGCGCCGTTAATGCGCCCACACTGATCATTGCTACACCATAGAGCCACCCATTTTCCCTAGCTATTTTGCCCAGATATATGCCTAGGAAGAAGAGAACCACCAAGGAAAGCGGTATTGAAGCGAAGTATGCGCTTGATATGGAGAGCATCCTCATGAATGCTAGAATGAAGGGCGTTAGCGAAATAGTGGCTGTTAAGGCTGGTGATAATCCATCTATTAGCGCGACATAGAACACTACAAAGCGTGCCGCTTCATAATGTACTGGATCCACATGATTTCCTGTTCTTTCTTCCATCTCTTTTAAGTGGCGATCTCTTTCGGCTTTCTCAGCCATAAAAGCCCCAAAAAAACCCGATATGCCCATGGCAAGGCATGCGCCAAAACCAGCAAGCAAAATAACCTCTGGTTTTGCAACACCAGCCATCCATGAACCTAAAACTATACCGAAGATGGCCATGGCGCCGTCGAACCCGTTCATTACAAAGTATCTTCTAGCCAATCCACTTGCCTTGGTTACATGGAGGTAAACCCTAACTTTTTTAAGGATGCCTTTAAGAGAATTACCCAACTGTTGACTTTTCACCCTTTAAGGGCGGAGATTTAAAGCCCATGTTTCAAATTCAGCTTTAATACCACAACTGTTTAATATAAAGCTTTAGAATTCTCACTCAACTCTTTAAAGGAGGAAAACGTGTGACTATTTCAGAGACTTTAGAAAAACTCTCAAACGCTTGCGGGGTGGCCGGAAGAGAAGAAGAAGTTAGAAACCTGATGAAAAATATGCTAAAGCCCTATGTTGACGAGATTAAAGAAGATAAACTTGGAAATGTTATAGGCGTTAAAAAGGGCGAGAAAAACGCGCCAAAAGTTATGCTGGCAGCCCACATGGATGAAATTGGACTTTTTGTTAAAACAATTTCGAAGGAAGGATTCCTTCAGTTCACAAAAATTGGCGGAATAGACGACCGTATTTTACTCGCTCAAAAAGTGATAGTACACACAGAAAAAGGCCCCTTACACGGCATAATCGGTTCTAAGCCTCCCCACATACAAAAAGAGGAAGAACGTAAAAAGGTCATGACCTACGATGAACTTTTCATAGACATCGGAGCAGAAAACCAAGAAGAAGCAAAAAAGATGGGTGTCAAAATCGGAGATCCTATAAGCTTTGACATAAAATTCGCAAAAATAGGCAACGACATAGTTATCGGAAAAGCCTTTGACGACCGCGTGGGCTGCGCAGTCATGGTTGAAACAATGAAACAGCTCAAAGAGACAGAATGCACTGTTTACGCTGTTGGAACTGTACAGGAGGAGGTTGGCTTAAGAGGAGCAACAACAGCGGCTTTTGGCATATATCCCGACGTTGGCATGGCTCTAGACGTCACCATAGCAGGTGACGTTCCAGGCGTAAAGGAAGTGGAAGCTCCAGTAAAATTGCGGAAGGGTCCATCGATAACGGTTGCTGATTATGGGCTTATAACCCATCCAAAAGTTTTGCGGTTACTGGTTGATGCTGCTGAAGAAAACAGTATTCCATATCAGCTTGAAACTGGTTTGCAAGGCTCCACAGATGCTGCCCGCATATCTCTTACAAGGGAAGGGGTTCCAAGCGGCGTAATATCGGTGCCAACACGTTACATTCATAGCCCAGCATCCTTATTAAGCTTAAAGGACGCAGAAAACGCGGTCAAGCTTACAGTGGCAGCCATCAAAAAAATTCCAAATTACTTCTAAATTATCGCAACATTAAAAACGATTTAAAAAGCAAGTTCTTCTAAATGATATCGATAAACTATGCAAGGGAAAAGAAACTTTGAATTTCTTGAACATATGGCAGACGCATATATTGCCGCTTATGGAAGAGATTTAGCTGAAGCTTTTGAGAATGCTGCAGCCGCCATGTTTGAGGTTATGACAGATATTGAAAAGGTCAATCCAGAGGACGAAGATTACGTTGAAGTTGAGGCTGCTGACGAATATGCCTTGCTTTATAATTGGCTTGAAGAACTTCTTGTTAAATCAGAAATTAACGGAATGCTATACTCAAAATTTGAGGTGTCTGACATAGTGAGAACCGCTGAGGGTTTCAGGCTTAAAGCAAGAATATGGGGGGAAAAGTTCAATCCAGAAAAGCACCCTCAAAAGGTTGGCGTCAAAGCCGTCACATACCATCAAATGGAGATAATTAAGGAACCAGACAAAGCAACTGTGAAATTTATACTCGACATTTAAGCTAAGCTGAGCCTTTTCAATCCCTTCAATATCTCTTGGACAATGACCTCCGGCGGAGTTTCTAGTTTTTCGCATCTGACCTCTATAAATGGAACCCCTTTCTCCCTATAATACTCTAGTAGAGGTTGAGTTTGCTTTTCATAAACCTCTATGCGTCTTTTAATAACCTCTGGCGTGTCATCTGGACGCTGGTATAATGGTCCACCACACTTGTCGCACACCATATCATTTTTGGGCTTTAAGAAGAGTAAGTTGTAGATTGCCCCGCAGTTTTTGCATATCCTTCTGGAGGACAAACGTTCAATAATTATCCAGTCAGGAACCACTAAGTGAATTATTGCGCTTATTTTGGCCATCTCGTCAAGAGCCTTGGCTTGCTCGACGGTTCTTGGATACCCGTCTAAAATGAAGCCTTTATCTTTTGGGATTTCAGCCAAACTCCTCTTTAAAACCTCGATGGTGATGTCATCTGGAACAAGTAAGCCTTTTTCCACATGATTCCTCACTTTCTCTCCTAGGGGGGTACCTTCTTTCATCATCTCTCTGAAAATATCCCCGGTAGCGATAACTTCCACATTAAGATGCTCTTTTAATCGTGAAGCATAGGTTCCCTTCCCAGAACCCGGTGCACCAAACATTATTAGATTAACCATTTCTTAACCTCTGCTTTACATCGACTTTATAACATCTTGAAGAAATTAAAATGTTTGCTGTCTCTTATTTTCTCAACGGCATAATCCAGCCTATCAAAAAGGCTTAGTAAATCTTCGGTTAAGCCTGTAGAGCATTGACTCTTTAGTTTGCTTCATGCAAAATACTTAAAGCACATAACGAGACTTTAGACATTCCGCTAGACTTAAAGGTGGCGGCAAAGTGAGCGTTGTAAAGATAGACGAGCATATGTTCATGATAGACGTTGAGGCTGCGGGGATACGGAATTTTGTGGCCAGCTACGTAGTTAAGGGTGAAAGTGTAGCCATAATCGAAACTGGTCCAGCATCTTCTATCCAGAATCTTCTCAACGGATTATCCAAACTGGGAATAAAATCAGACAACGTTTCCTATATTGCAGTTTCACACATCCACTTAGACCACGGCGGCGGTGTAGGGGCACTAGTTAAGCATCTTCCAAAAGCCAAAGTACTAGTCCACCAGAGGGGGGTGCCTCATCTTGCAAATCCTGAGAAGCTTTGGCAACAGTCAAAGATGGCTCTTGGGGCTATAGCAGAAATCTACGGAAAGCCAGAACCAGTCCCACTAGAAAGAATGATAGCCGCACAAGATGGCATGACCTTAAACATTGGAAAGGGAGTGATGTTGAAAGTCGTGGAAACCCTCGGACACGCGTCCCACCATATAAGTTATTATGAACCATTAAGTAAGGGCATATTCACCGGCGATGCCGCTGGAATTTACATAAGCGAGTTAGGCGTAATAGTTCCTACAACACCTCCACCTTTCCGCTTAGACATAACCCTAAGCTCTCTGGATAAACTCGCAAGTTTAAAACCGCTAGTTTTATACTACACACATTTTGGAAAGGCGCTGAACGCTGCAGAGAAAATTGAACAGTACGCTAAACAGCTTAAGCTTTGGGCTAAAACTGCAAAGCTTGCTTTAGACATGAATGAGAATTTAGAGGCTTTAAGCCGAAGGATTATTGAAAATGACAACGCTGTTAAAAAGGCTGAGAGGTATATTAAGGCGCACATGGTTTTGCGTGAGACTGTGCTGAAAGAGAGCGTGCTAGGTATCCTTGAGTTCGTTAAAAACTTCGGATTCCCAACCTAACTTTTGGGTTTATTTTATAACCAAGAATACTTTATATTTAGCGCTTGCTGAGAAAAGGCTTAGGTGAAAATGTTATGGGCGAAGAAGGAGAGGGAAGACCGCCCTCTGAAAAAGTTCCAATTGAAAAACTGAACGATTACACTTGGCGCATCCCAAAATATAAACCCGGGATGCGCGTTCCCGGAATAATTTTTGCGGATAAAGTGTTATTGGAAAAAATGCAGACAGACAGAACCCTTGAGCAATGCGCTAATGTTGCCCATTTGCCCGGCATATATAAGTATTCTATAACTTTGCCAGACGGCCATGAAGGTTACGGTTTCCCAATTGGTGGTGTGGCGGCAACAGACTATAATGAGGGTGTAATAAGCCCGGGTGGAGTTGGCTACGATATAAATTGTGGTGTTCGTCTCCTAACAACAAACCTTTCGGAACAAGACCTCAAACCCAAACTTGTCCAGCTGACAAACGCTATTTTTGAAAATGTTCCATGCGGTCTCGGAAGCCGTCGAAAAGATTTCAAAGTAACGATCCATGACTTGGATAGACTGGCAATGGAAGGTGTCCAATGGGTTATAGATCAAGGTTTGGGTTGGGATGAGGATGCAGACCACTGTGAAGAACATGGCTGCATGAAAAATGCCAACCCAGACAAGGTTTCGACCACCGCAAAAAACAGAGGACTGACGCAAATCGGCACATTGGGTTCTGGAAATCATTTCCTAGAAATCCAGAAAGTTGACAAAATTTATGATGAGCGAACGGCCAAAGCTTTTGGAATTGAATATGAAGGACAGGTGACTATTATGATTCACTGTGGCTCAAGGGGTTTTGGGCACCAAATCTGCTCTGACTACTTGCGGGTTATGGAGAGAGCTGTCCACAAATACAAGATAGTTTTGCCTGACAGAGAACTTGCATGTGCTCCAGGAACCAGCAACGAAGCCGAAGATTATTATGAGGCTATGGCATGCGCCGTAAACTATGCTTTTGCAAATAGGCAAGCAATAATGCACTGGGTTCGCCAAAGCTTCCAGCAAGTTTTCAAAGAAGACCCCGAAAAGTTCGGCTTAAAACTTGTTTATGACGTGGCGCACAACATCGCAAAAATAGAAACACATAAAGTTAATGATGAACAACGAAAAGTTTGGGTTCACAGAAAGGGCGCCACGAGAGCCTTTCCACCAGGACATCCAGAAATCCCGGCAGATTACAGAAGTGTCGGACAGCCGGTAATAATACCTGGAAGCATGGGAACAAGCTCATGGGTTTTAGTCGGCACCGAGAAAGCCATGGAAATAAGCTTCGGCTCAACAGCCCACGGCGCTGGAAGAATGCTGAGCAGAGCAGCTGCTAAGCGCAGATTTTACGGCGGAGATGTGAAAAGAAGCCTTGAACAGCGAGGCATAGCCGTTAGAGCCGCAAGCGCAGTCGTACTGGCTGAAGAGGCTGACCCAGCATACAAAAACGTGGATTTGGTGGCTGATGTTAGCCATAAAGTGGGCATAGCCACAAAAGTCGCGAGATTAGTGCCACTCGCAGTCGTCAAGGGTTAAAATACAAATTTTGGTGGCGGGCGGGGTGGGATTTGAACCCACGATCACAAGCTCTCTTCGCATGTTAGGAGGCTTGCGCCCTATCCTTGCTAGGCTACCCGCCCATCAAATAGAAAATAACAGTAATCTCAACTTAAATGTATCTTGACACGGAAAACTTAAACATCGGAAAATCTTGAGAATACTTGCCAGCGGCGGGGGTACCCGAGCCAGGTCTAAATAGGCTGATTGGGGCGAAGACCAGCCTAAGATAAGGGGGAGGACTTAAGATCCTCTGGCGTAGGCCTTCGTGGGTTCAAATCCCACCCCCCGCACTTGAAGGCAATTAAAAGGTTTAAAACTGTCAATTCAGAATAAGTCGGTTATAATGGATATATAAGATTGTAGCCTAACGAAAAGCGAATTTTACTTTTCTTGACAACATCTTAGATTAAATATTTGGAAAGCCTATAATTCATTTGACCAGTCACCAGCGACAGTGCCTTAAGAATGGATAACACAACAAGGTACATAGCGAGACAGCGAATTCAAACCCTTTTCCGCTTAGCTAAAGAAATCTATCATGATGACCCGCTTTTGGCTCAGCGTTATGTGGATATAGCCCGCCGCGTGGCTATGGCAGCCAAAATTCGCCTTCCAAAGGAGTATAGGCGCATGGTTTGCCGCCACTGCAAAAGCTTTATCTTGCCCGGCGTAAGCTGTCGTGTCCGCATAAAACAGCGAAGGGAACCTCACGTAGTAATTACGTGTCTGAAGTGTGGAAAGCATATGCGTATACCCCTTCAAAGGAAGAGGGAAGAATGAGTAAACTTACCAGCAGAATGAAACGCCGTATTAAAAGCGAGTTCGGCGCGGAAAAACCTACAATTTGGATTGGCAAAAAACAAATATCTAACGAGCTGATGAAAGAGATTGAAAAACAGCTTGAAAAAAGGAAAATCGTCAAAATCAAAATTTTGAAAAGCGCCTTACAAGAGGCGAAAGCCTACGAAATAGCCTCAACAATTTCCAAGCAGACGGAAGCCGACTTGGTAGAGGTTAGAGGACACACATTCATCCTTTACAAACGTCGAAGAAAGATCTCTAAGGAGTGAAAGCCTTTATATTGGGCTTGGTGAATTACTGAAGGAAAACAAGAGGAAAGATTGGAATTGCCAACCCCAAACGACGTTCCAGCACCAGAATTCATCCAAAAACTAGCCAATTATTTAAAGGAAAACGTAGATGAGGTAACGCCCCCAGCATGGGCGAGCATAGTTAAAACTGGCGCCCACACACAGAGACCACCTGACAATCCGGACTGGTGGTATGTGCGATGCGCTTCGCTATTGCGGAAAATATACATTCATGGACCGATAGGAATAGAGAGGCTTCGCGCAGAGTACGGTGGAAGAAAAGATTTCGGCGTTAGACCAGAGCACGCCGTCAAAGCTGGCGGCGCAATAATAAGGAAGGCTTTGCAACAACTTGAAAATGCCGGTCTTGTTGAGAAGTTTCAAAACAAGGGTAGACGAATAACAAAGGAAGGGAGAAAACTTTTGGAGGAGATAGCTGAAGAGGTGAAGAAAGA
Organism: Bathyarchaeia archaeon; assembly: GCA_038817565.1. Lineage (GTDB taxonomy): Archaea > Thermoproteota > Bathyarchaeia > Bathyarchaeales > Bathycorpusculaceae > JAGTQI01. The sequence goes on along the minus strand of JAWAZO010000012.1, from coordinate 12,980 downwards.
CTTACTGAGGAAAATACCGGAGCTTGAGAAATACCAGAAGAGTGGGTGAAATGTCGGAAGAAGAGCTTGAGGAACTCCGCCAGAAAAAACTTTTGGCATTGCAGCGGAGAATAGCCGAAGAACAACGAAGAGCTCAAATAGAACAGCAACTTGAAATGCAAAAACAAGCCATATTAAAAAGCATATTAACACCAGAAGCAAGGCAAAGACTGTCAAACTTGAAGCTTGTTAAGCCGGAGTTTACAGCACAACTGGAGCTTCAGCTAATTCAGCTAGCTCAAGCGGGAAAATTGCCAATACCCTTAACTGATGAGCAACTTAAACAAATACTAATCCAGCTGCAAGCTCAGAAGCGTGAAATAAAAATAAGAAGGATTTGATATGGCTAGATTTAAGCCCCCAGCCAAAAAAAGGAGACTGGCAAAAGCTGGAAAACAGAAAAGGGCTGTTCCAACATGGGTTATAGCGAAAACTGCCGGAAAATTTAGAACTCATCCAAAAAGGAGGCATTGGAGAACCCGCAAAATAAAGGCTTAAGAGGCGAAAAAGCATGAGTGCAGAAGAAGCTGAAGAAAAGACAAGCGAAGAAGAAAGCAAACACGAGGAAGAGGAAACAGTCGAAAAGGCAGAAGAATCTTTAGAGGAACAATTAGAGGAGGCTGAAGCTGAAAAACCGCTAGAGGAGGAAGCAGTCGAAGAAGAGGTTAAGCCTCCAAGAGAGGAAATCGAAGAAGAAATTGTTGAAGAAAGATTCTATACGATACCGCTTGGTAAGGCTTGGCTTGTGCCTCCGAACAAGAGGGCGCCAAAAGCCATCAGAATAATACGGGATTTTATTAAAAGACATATGAAACTTGAAGCAAAAAAAGAGGGCGCAGAAGAAGAGGAAGCCGAGCCTAAAAAGCTCATAATAAGTAATGAAGTAAATGAAAAAGTTTGGAGCAGGGGCATAGAGAAGCCTCCGCGCAAAATTCGTGTAAGGGCTGCTAGAGATAAAGATGGAAACGTTACTGTTTATTTGGCTGAAGGAGACTGAGCTTGGCGATTTATCTAGCAAGCCTCTTTGGAAGCGCAAGTATAGGAGTATACTCACTTGCTACTGAGAAGATACTCATAATCCCCAAGTTTGTTCCCATCAAAAAAGCTGAAAGAATTGGGAATTGGCTCAAAGTCAAACTTGTGCACACAACAATAGGTGGCTCAATACTGGTCGGCGCCTTAGCATGCGCCAACTCAAATGGAATTCTCTTACCCCACTTTGTCAGAGATGATGAAATTGAAGCGATAAAGGCTGCATTCGACGGAAACATAACGGTGATGGAGACCAAGAAGACAGCTTATGGAAACATGGTTTTAGCAAACGATTATGGTGCAATTGTAGATCCGAGGCTAAAGACATCTGAAATTAGGAAAATCTCCGACACTCTTGGTGTCGAGGCTGTTCCGGGAGAAATAGCCCAACTACCATATGTTGGTTCTTTGGCAGTTGCAACCAACAAAGGCGTATTGGCGCACCCTATGCTGAAGGAAGAGGAGCGTAAACTGTTAGAGGACGTTCTCAAAGTGCCAGTGGATGTTGGCACCGTTAACTGTGGCATACCGTACGTAGGAACGGGGCTCATAAGTAACAGTCACGCTGCCATTGCTGGTTCATTGACAACAGGTCCAGAAATGTTTATAATTGGACACGCCTTGGGTGTAGTAAAGGAAGATGAGCAAAGTGAAAGTTTTCAGAGTTACCGGAGAAATCAGAAAACCAAACCTGAAAACTCACTTTAGAAAAGAGGTCATAGCAACCAAGCCAGAACACGCCGTAGAAAAGGTTTACGCGGAGTTAGGTAGCAAACACCGCGTTAAACGCTTCCATATAAGAATAACAAGCATTGACGAAGTTTCCCCCAGTGAAATTGAGGACCCGTTGATAAGAAAAATAGTTGCAGGAGAAGTGTAAATTGGCGGCAAAGGCTGAAGAAGAGCTCAGAAGGTTAAGCGTCGAAATGCGCATTTTAGAGCAGGCAGCAGAAGCCTTGCACTCACGAATAAGTATGATAAATGCCGTAATAACAGACCTAACCTATGCAAACATGACGCTGGAGGGCTTGGAAAGACTGAAGGAAAACGCAGAACTCCTAGTCCCAATAGGGGGAAACTCCTACATAAAAGCGAAACTTGAAACACCAGACAAAGTGACTGTCGGGATAGGAGCTGGCGTTTCAGTTGAGAAAACCTTGCAAGAAGCTAAAGAGATAATTAAGAAAAGGCTTGAAGATTTGGAGAAGAATAGGGCTTCCCTCCAGCGACAGTTTTCACAAGTTGTTGATAAAATAAACGAGAATAGGGAACGCTTTGAGGAGTTAACAACCCAGCTAAGAAAGGAGTCACCCTCAAAGAATGTTTGAGAAGCTTAAGTCTGGCTTAAGCAGCCTAGTAAACAAAATTACAACAACAGAGCTTAAACCCGAAAACCTCCGCCCTATACTTTCGGAGTTCAAGCTAAACCTGATAGAAAATGACGTGGCAGTTCCTGTGGCAGAGCGTATATGCGAAGAAATGGAAAAGCGTCTAAGCGGTGTCCAAGTCAAAAGACTTGAGGACAAAAAGAGGGTTGTGGAGCAACACCTCCGAGAAGTGCTTTTGGAAATCATGCGTACAGACAGTAAAATAGACTTGTTCGAGGCCATTGAAGAAAAAAGGAGGAAAAAGGAACCATTCATTATAGTTTTTGTTGGAATTAATGGTACTGGAAAAACGACGACAATAGCCAAGGTTGCCAAACTCTTGAATGATAGAGGCTACACTGTTGTGCTTGCATGCAGCGATACATACCGTGCAGGCTCAATTGAACAGCTAGAAACTCATGCTAAACGCTTGGGTATACGAATGATAAAGCATAAGTACGGCGCAGATCCGGCGGCTGTAGCCTATGATGCAATAAACCATGCTAAGGCTCATGGAATTCACGCTGTTTTGATAGATACTGCCGGTCGGATGCAGACAAACCGCAACTTGATGAGCGAGCTTGCAAAAATAAAGCGAATTGTAAACCCCGATTTAACAATTTTGACCGTTGACTCTTTAACTGGAAACGATGCGGTGATGCAAGCAGAGGAGTTCCACAAAAGTGTTGGCATAGACGCAGCAATATTAACAAAAGTGGACGCCGACGTCAAAGGTGGCTCAGCCTTAAGCGTAACTTATGTTACAAAAAAACCTATACTGTTTGTTGGAACTGGACAGAAGTATGATGATTTGAAAGAGTTTAGGCCGGAAAAATTCGTGGAAATGATACTGAAATAAGCTGTTATTGCCTTGGTTTATTCACCGTAAAACGTAGCCTCTTAAAAATTTCTTCAAAACCCAATTTTTTAAACATCTTCAAGGATGGAATGTTATTAGAGTAAACATCAGCTTCCACGCAATCCACGCCCTTAGCCATAAACCATTCGAGCATCGCCTTCACAAGCGCTTTGCCAATGCCACGCCTTCTATAAGACATTTCAACAAAACAGTCACATATGTAGCCCCGCTTGCCTTTATAAGCCCAAGGCTGGCTGACCCAGCCAAGCGAGTAACCAACAATCTTACCTTCAACTTCGGCAACAAAAACAACAGTGTTTTCACCCTTTATGTTCTTGAGAATCCAGCTTGGACTTTGGAACTCGCTAGGCAAAGGTGAAATCATAGAATCCATTGCACTCTCATCCCTTCCAAGCTTCTTTGAAAGCTTAACAATCTCCTGCAAATCTTCTTCATTGGCATGCCGAATCTTCACATCTACAAGAGTACCACTTGAGGGTTTCTCTCTGCTTGGCGACATAAAGTCACTTCCGAAATTTTAAGTTACCGTGCCTCGCTGGCAACATTTAATTTCTTAAGAATTTCGTGACGTAATTGCGGATGAGTCAAGTCCTCATCAAAGTCGATGAACTTAATCCTCAACATTTTATCTGCTCCGGCTGGCAGTTTTGCCATGCCAAGCACCTCAAACCTGAATAATGCGGATTTATACCAGTTAATTCCCGGGTTTTTGCCCACTTTAAAGCCTAAATCGTAGGCGAATTCTTCGTAGTTAGCGGTGCCATAGTCCATCGGGTAGACCGAAAAACCTTGAATAATGTCAGTGATCACACAATTCATTTTGGCAAGCAGTTTTTGAACAGCCAACCATTTTTCCAGCGAAGCTTCATAATTGGTTAAGCCAAAATATCCAACACCGTTTTCTTTAAGGCACGTAACACCTCGCATTATAAAAGCCTTTAAACCAGAAACTGTTTCGAGCGGCTCAGAAGAGAACACATCGAACTTTCCTCGAAGTTCCTTTGGCAACGGTTCAGCTACATTGTATTCAACAAACTCTATGTTAAAGCCATAATTCCTATTTACAGCTTGCAGAAAATCACCCAGACGTTTGTCAACGTCTAAAACCGTTATGCGAGAAGGCAGACCAGTTAGGGCTAATGCAATGCTTAATAGGTCGTCATCGCCTATCAAAACAATTTCGTTTCCATCTAAGTCCCCATAATAATGCATTAGGGCTGCTCGCGCCACCACATCTTGTTCAAGCATATAACCTTGGAAAAAGTCTAGGGACGGACTTGGTCTTTTTTCAACAATTCTCTCAAACTCTTCCAGAACATCTTTAAACCTTGCCTCCGGAATTATCCGCTTGCCGAAACATGAGGGACAGATTTTCCCTTCAAAAGCTAGGCTTTTCGGGTTGATTTTTGTTTTGCCCTTTTCGGTTAAATAGAAGCCGGTTTCATCAATGGAGATAAGTCCTTCTTCATTAAGCCTTTTAAGTGCAGCTACAAAGTCCCTTAAAGGACTGTTGATCTTCTCCAGGAGCTCCCAGAAGGTTCGCTTTGAAACTGCAAGTTCACGCAGTATTTTTGCTTCCAGCTTCTCCAACGACATCCCTCCTAATAACGCGTTTTTCAACACTTTTAGGCTGAAATTCCTCTAACAGTAATTCGAAAGCCTTCAAGGCTGGCCCATCATCCCCACAGGTGAAAATGTCTAAAGCCATATAACCATACTCAGGCCATGTATGAACGCTCAGGTGCGACTCGCTTAAGAGATAAATGGCAGAAACCCCATGAGGCTCAAACTGATGAAAACTTGAGGAAACAACATGCAACCCGGATTTAGCAACTACCCTATCCAAAACCACCCGGAGATCTTCCACTCTGGAAATCTTCCGGGGATCCACACCCCGAAATTCGGCGATAATGTGGATGCCCATATCGAACACCCAACATTATCGTCGAACTTCGGAAGCATGCTCCGCATACTATTGAGCCAACTATGCATACGTTTTTATCCTCTGAAATTTTCCCGAAAAATTTTCCTTTTATAAATTTTTTGCTGAAAAAGTCAGCATTGAAGATGCACAAATAGATCAAACTTTAGACATAAACTCCCTAAACTTTTGCAAATCTATTGGGATAAGAACCTCCCTCTTCAACAACTCACATAGCCACTGCTTGCATTCATCACAATACCTAATACCCCTCTTTGCGGCACACGCTCTTCTTTTCGCCAACCACTTCTCTTTGGCTTTAAGAACATTTAATATACCTTTTTCCTTGACTTGCTTCATGTTACACCAAACATCTAAAAACCATGCGCTTGACTCTAACGTCTCCGCTTTGAAGAAATCGAAAAATTTGCATGGAAAACTTTCGCAGTCCAAGCATACTTTAAGGTTTTTACGAGCTGCACACCTGTAGATTTTGCAATATTTTTGATATTTTCTGCTTAGGCCTTTACCGCTTCTACAGCCTTCACATTTACCACCAAGTAAGCCGGTACACTCGCCACAGTAAAGACCACAAGGAGCAACAAGATTCCAACCCGCTGCTATCAAATTGTTAACCACATAATGTCATTAACTCAGAATTTTCCAATAAGTTTAAGCAGTATAGCCTTCGCCGAGTAGAGGCGATTCTCGCTTTGCTCATAAATAATCGAGTTTGGACTTTCTATAACATCTGCGCTTATCTCGTAGCCTCTATGAATGGGCATATCATGCATTATGTAGGCATTGCTACCCCGCAGCAGCTCCTTGTTTATTTGGTATGGCATCATGAGCTTAATGCGCTTCTCCTTTTCAGCGGCGAACTTCGGATCTGTGAAGAATTCCATGTCAACCCACGTGTCGGTGTAAACGAAGTCTGCGTCCTTTAAGGCTTCCTTAACGTCCAACGTGGTCTCATAAAGCCCGGTTTTCTTGGCTTCTTCTAGAAGTTCAGCGTCCCTTGAAGGCTCATTGAAAATTGGTGTAACAGTGGTTATCTTCACCCCTGTTTTAGTGCATCCTTCAATGAGGGAGTTGCAAACATTATTGTGAACTCCTATGTAAACCAGCTTTAGGCCTTTTAGTTTACCCTTCTTCTCCTTCATAGTCATTAGGTCTGCTATTGCCTGGCTTGGGTGATATTTTTCATCACAACCGTTTATTACCGGAACCCTTGAAGCTTTGGCCATTACTTGAAGGTCGGCGTTTCGCAGAAGCCTAGCCATTATACAGTCAACATTCCGTGACAAGTATTGGGTTTCGTCGTATATGTCAGCTACTGTGAAGTTTGTTGTTCTCCAATCGATGTAAAGTGCATGGCCCCCAAGCTGTGTCATTGCCACCTCAAAGGAGACCCTTGTTCGCGTGGAGGTCTTTTGAAATATCATGGCTAAGGATTTACCATCCAATGCTTTGCGATATCTTTCGGGGTTTTGCTTCACTTCAATAGCCTTGTCAATTATTTCTAAAAGCTGCTGTCCAGACAAATTTTTGAAGTTAATTAGGTGCATTTACTTTTCACCAGTTTTGAACCTAAAGCTTCAAACAGTTTTAGGCATTATAAGTTTTATGGAAATCTTTATCCCTAAACAAGGTATCTTGCAATTGGATACAAGATGATTCTAATAGCGGCGTCAACAAAGGATTTAGCAAGCATAAACATCGCAAAACAAATCCTAAGCAATTATCCATTTAAACCTATTAAGGAAAAAATGTATGCCGCCGAGGTTTCGGGACAAGAAATTAAACTTGTAATGTTAGATGAGGAACTAGTTTATACACAAGACATAACCACGCTTTACCCCGCACTTGACCTAATCATTTTTATTTCGAGGCACAGTAGCCTAAGCGGAACTCCGACACTGTCAGTGCACACTCCTGGAAACCTTGAAAATGCAGATTTAGGCGGAACTCCTAAAAAAGTGTCCATTGCGCCAGCAAACGCCATGAAAGTAGCGCTGAGCACCATGGCGGAACTCGTCAAAGAAAAACATTTAAATTATAAAGTTTCCTACGAGTGCACCCACCACGGTCCATCACTGGATGTGCCAGCAATGTTCGCTGAATTAGGAAGCACCTCAAAAGAGTGGAGGGATTTAGAAGCGGCAGAGGTTGTTGCACATGCCACAATGAAAGCTGTAGCAGATTTTGGCAAGCAAACCAGCAAGGCGGTGCTTGGCATTGGAGGACCCCACTATAACGAGAAATTCACCAGAATAGCTTTAGAGGAGGATAAAGCCTTTGGTCATATAATACCAAAATATGCTGTTGCCAAGATTGATGAGGCTATTTTAAGGCAGTGTGTTCAAAAAACCTTAGAAAAGGTTGAGGTTGCAGTTTTAGACTGGAAAGGGATAAAGGGCGAAGAAAAACCAAACATTGTTAAGCTGCTCAGCGATATAGGATTGGAATTTCAAAAAGTTTAACAATTTGGCGACCATTACATCGACGCTTAGATAGAAAAGTTAATAGAAATGCTTGTTTATCTGTATCAAAGCGCAGCTTGCTGGGTTAGCAAAATGGGTTTAAGGTCCTTCCTATCGCAATGTGCAAGAACACTAAAACTGGCAGTCAAACCTGGAAGAAGCGAGCTGTGGCTATCAATAAAAATATGCTTCTTAGGCATAGGTGCTGTCGGACTCATTGGCTTCATTATCGCCATGCTAACAAGGCTGATACCGTTTTAAAATGAAGTGAGGGAAAACCTTGGAAAAATTACCAACAAAAATTTTCGCCGTGCGAACAACAACGGGACAGGAGAGAAACGTGGCTAAGCTTGTAGCGGCAAGAATAGAGATGAACAAAATACCAGTGAAAGCCATTCTGGTTCCAGACACGTTGAGGGGTTATATTTTTATGGAGGCGGAAGGCCCCCACTATGTTGAACAAGCCATTGCCGGTATAAAGCATGTTAGATCAAGGGTCCCGGACTTTGTGAGCTTTTCTGAGATTGAAAAGTATGTTGTGAGAAAGCCCATTATAGAGGAGCTACATGAAAACGACATAGTTGAGGTTACAGACGGCCCCTTTAAGGGAATGCGAGCCAAAATCACCCGCATTGATAGAGCTAAGGAGGAAGTAACTTTGGAGCTTCTTGAAGCAACCTTCACGTTACCCATAACCGTTCATTCAGACTATGTTAAGCTTGTTGAAAGAGCAAAAACTGAGGGAGGCCCATAACATGGGCGAGAAAAAAATTGTTGAATTACTCGTAAACGGAGGACAGGCAACAGCGGGTCCACCATTGGGCCCTGCTCTTGGACCCCTTGGCGTTAATGTTATGGCTGTTGTAAACAAGATTAATGAGCTTACAAAAGATTATGCTGGAATGAAAGTTCCGGTGAAAGTTACCGTTGACCCTGAAACAAAGACCTTTGAGGTCACTGTAGGAACGCCTACAACATCAGCCCTAATTGTTAGTGAACTCAAAATTGAGAAGGGTTCCGGAAACCCTAAAGCGCAAAAAGTTGGAAATTTAACAATGGAGCAGCTTATTCGCATAGCAAAGATAAAGCGTCCAGAACTGCTTTCGAAAACTTTGAAGTCCGCGGCTAAGGAAATCCTTGGAACGTGTGTAAGCATGGGCGTAACTGTGGAAGGAAAAGACCCTAGAGAGGTCATGCGAGAAATCGACGAAGGAAAATATAATGAAATATTCGCCGAAAGCTAGGATTAAAGGAACATTTTTATAATGGCTTTATAATCCATCAATGGCACGGAGCCAACAAAAATGCCAATAGAACAGAAAACGCTGCTTTCAGCTTTAAAAGAGGCAAAAGAAAAGAGTGGAAAAAGAAACTTCACCCAGTCAGTTGAGCTTATTCTAAATTTACAAGATATCGACATGAAATCGCCCGAAGGAAGACTTCAGGAAAACGTGGAACTGCCCTATCCGCCAGCAGAGAAGACAAACAAAATTTGCGTGATTGCCACCGGCGAGCTTGCCCTTAAAGCTAAAAGGGCTAACGCAGACCTAGTGCTGGACAAAGCTGAACTTGAAGGATTAGCTGGAAAAAAGAAAGACTTACGGAAACTAGCCAACGAATACGACTTTTTCATAGCTGAAGCTCCCCTAATGCCGCTGGTTGGCAAGGTATTAGGCCCAGCTCTCGGGCCGAGGGGAAAGATGCCCATACCAGTTCCGCCGACAGCAGACATTGAAAGTTTGTTAAAAAAGTACCGTAGAACAGTTGTCGTTAGAATGCGTAACCAACCGGTAATCCAGTGTCGAATTGGAACAGAGAACATGAAGGAGGAAGAATTAGCTGAAAACATACAAGCAGTTTTGAGGGTTGTTGAGGGAAAACTGAAGAGGGGAATGAAAAACATTAAATCTGTCTGCATAAAAACAACCATGGGCACGCCGGTAAAAATTAAACTATAAAGAGGGAAAAGCATCTGCCGTCCCAGCAAGTTTTGAAAGAAAAAATCAATGAGGTTGAGGAAATAACAAAAATTCTCAAGCAATATAGAGTGGTGGGTATAGCAAGCCTCCAAAAGGTTAGAGCTTCTCAGCTTCAAGAGTTTAAGAAAAAATTAGCAGCAGACGTTTACATGCGGGTCGTAAAAAACACATTAATGAAAAGAGCCATCAAAAACTGTAAAGAAAAACCGGGACTGGAAAAATTGGAGAAATACCTAACGGGATCAAATGTCTTCCTCTTCACAAACCTTAACCCATTCAAATTGGCACTGCTCCTTGAAAAGGGAAAGGTTCGCCTAACAGCAAAGGCTGGCGACATAGCATCCTTCGACGTTATAGTTCCCGCTGGAAACACAGGACAGCCGCCAGGACCAATAATAAGTCAATTAAATGCTGTGGGTTTGCCAACAAGAATTGAGGCTGGAAGCGTGTGGATAACTAAGGATACTTTGGTGGCGCGCAAAGGTGAAGTAATTTCTGAAAGGCTTGCAAGTGTCTTGTCAAAGCTTGGAATAAAGCCCGTTGAAGCAGGACTCATAATGAAGGCTGTATATGACGAAGGTTTAATCATAGAGGGAGAACAGCTTAAAATAGACCTGGAGGAAACCAAGAGAAAATTTGAAGCTGCCCATGTTGAAGCCTTTAAATTGTCGATAGGTGTGGCTTACCCAACAAAAGAAAACATACAAGTTTTAATTCAAATAGCCCATCAAGAAGCATATGCTTTATCATTGGGCGCAGCCATACCGACAAAAGAAACAATAAAAGACCTTATTAGAAAGGCTCACGCTGAAATGTTAAGCTTAAGTATGAGAATTCCTAATTTGGAAGGGGAAACTCGACAAAGTTAAAAAAGTTTGAGTAGAGGTGAAAAATATATGGAATATATCTACGCCGCAATGCTCCTCCACAAGGCTGGAAAACAAATAAACGAAGAAAACCTAACGCAGGTTTTGACAGCTGCTGGCATAAACGTCGATGTCGTGAGAGTTAAAGCCCTTGTTGCTTCACTGGCAGAGGTTAATATAGACGAGGTTATAAAGTCAGCTCCAACATTAATGGCAGCACCAACAACCGCACCAGCGGCGACGGCACCAACTGCAGAAACCAAGCCAAAAGAAGAAGAAAAGAAAAAGAAGGAGGAAGAGGAGAAAGCCAGAGAAGAAGCAGCGCTTGAGGGGCTTGGAGCACTCTTCGGCTAATACATCTTCCCTTATTTTGCTAATCAGCAGAAATTTTGCATTGGAAAGAAACCTAGCAACGAATATAAACAATTTCTGAATTAACGACTTACCATGAAGCTCTGCAGCGCTTGTTTGTTAGGAATAAGATGCAGATATGATGGCAAAGATGCCCTCAACAAGAAAGTTATAATGTTATTGAAAACTGAAACCCTAATACCAGTCTGCCCAGAACAGCTTGGCGGTTTACCAACACCAAGGGAACCAGCAGAAATTAGAGGGGGAAGAGTAATCACAAGGTCTGGAAAAGATGTAACAGAGAACTTTAAACGCGGAGCTGAAGAGACTTTAAAAATCGCAAAATTGTTTGGTATAAAGGAGGCTGTGTTAAAACAGGGAAGCCCTTCATGCGGTTGCGGGCGCATCTATGATGGTACCTTCTCCGGCAAGGTTATTGAAGGTGATGGAGTCACTACGACCTTACTTAAGAAGCATGGAATTATGGTGGTAACTGAAGAAAACCTATAGATTTTGTTCACACGTTACACTTTGTTGCCCTTCAAAACCTTTGATAACAGCAGAGGCAGCCACCCACAAATAATCATTAATGTTCCAGGAAAAGCCCTCAGCTCGAAGGATAATATTACTGCTTCAAATATAAAGAAGGATAATGCCATCATAACTGCAGAAAGAACCGCAAGTTGTCGCCCATACTTCTTATAGGTTTGTACTGCAATAAGGCCGGCAAAGAAGAAGTCTCCTAAGCCAAGCGACATATAAAGCATCCCAAAACTTGTTGTTATTGCTGGAACCGTTGGAAGGATAACAAGTACTGGTAACCTTAGGGCGGAAACATGTGTCGCCGCCGAAACCATAGTCCCAGTTATAAGAACAAGAATAATATCCGCAGCTGTCAAAAGCCCGGCAAAAATTAGGGTTGCTTTCCACGTGAAAAGCGCCCCAAGATAGAGGATTATTAAAATGGCGAAAACTATTCCGTACATGTTAAGCAGGTATGGAAACCAGATTGGGCTTCTGCTGTAAAAAGCGTAAAGGATTATGAAGAGGGCGGATGGCAGAACAGCCAAATACCATCGTCGCCCAACATTTACTCGCGTTTCCTCATAGGCTAGAGCTATGAAAGAAAAGCTGAACAAGCCAAAAAATGCAATAATTCCATATACAGATAGCCCCTCTAAAAAGCCCATGTTGAAAAGGCTAACAGTCGCTGCTATAAAGCTGACTGCAAGAAAAGCTGCACAGAAAAATTGGGCTTTAGTTTTTCTAAAATCCGAGAAGATGTAAGTGAATATAAAGAGAAGAGCCGAGTAGGCAAATAGAAATATTATCATAACAGCCATTTGAGGGACAAAAACCATAAGAGACACAGCCACGCTTATTGCGGCTACAAGCATGATGGCGTTTTTAACGCCGAATTCCCTTTCCTCAAAAGTCATTTTTAGCTTTTTGTCAACCTTATCATTAAGAAACATGGCTGCCATAGTGACGGTGAAAAGTGTTAGTGGCATGGCGATGTCGAAGTACATAGGCGCAAATAAGCTAAACAGACATTTAAACCTTAAACCCTAAAGGCACAGTTAAAAACCGCCAGAGAAGCAATGAGAGCCTCTTCTGTCCGCACGGTTTCCGTTGACTGCCACGGTATAGTATTCACAACAAAATCTACAATTTTGTCGAGGTTTAATCCTTCTTGCTGGGCTATTTCATACAACCCTTTCTCCGGTGCTCCGAAGGCTATCAGTATTTTTTCTGCGGTTTCCCATCTCTCAGCAATTTTTTCTTTAATGTCTGTGAAGAGGACGCCATATTTTGATGTGGCTATTTTGAGATCAAACTCCTTACTCCTTACAAGTTCTCCGAAGGATCCCTTCCAGACAGTTACTGCGTACCCCCAATAGTGGGGGACTTCGCTGCGATTTGCAAGGCTTGCCATAACATGCCCATTTACGCTGGCTATCTTTACAGTCACCCGTTTTCCTACGGGCAAACGTACATCTGGAACTAGTGCAGTCTTGTCCACTCCTACATCCACAAAAGTGCCTTTATCTGTTTTTGCCAC
>JAWAZO010000011.1:0-26578 GCA_038817565.1 Bathyarchaeia archaeon | reverse complement strand
GGTGAGTATAGACGCTGGCGCCGACATTGTAGTTCCATGCGACACTGTTGGGGTTTTAACTCCTGAGAGAGCCCATTCTCTCTTTTCGGATTTGGTAAAAAGTTTCCCGAACGTGACTTTCGGTGTTCATTGCCATGACGACTTTGGAATGGCTGTTGCAAATTCAATCGCCGCCTTAAGGGCTGGGGCAAAAGAGGTGCACACCACTGTGAATGGAATAGGTGAGAGGGCTGGAAATGCTGCCTTGGAGGAAGTGGCTGTTGCATTAAAACTCCTCTATGGTATAGATGTACCCATAAAACTGAATTTGCTCTATGAAGCATCGATGCTTGTTTCTAAATTAACAGGTGTCCAAGTGCAGCCTAACAAGGCTATTGTCGGCGAGAACGCTTTTGCTCATGAATCGGGTATACATACTCACGCCATTCTAAACAACCCTACGACATATGAACCAATACCGCCAAGTCTTGTGGGAAGGACTAGGCGACTGGTGGTTGGCAAACATGCGGGTACTAAAGGTATAAAAGCTGTCCTTAATGAGATGGGCATATTCCCCAACGAAGAACAGCTAAAAGAGATATTCTCAAAAGTCAAAATGATGGGGGATAAGGGTAAGAAAATTACTGACGCAGATCTAAGGTCGATAGCTGAAAACGTTATGAATATACCGAAACGTAGACCATTTAAGCTTCAAGAGTTAACTGTGGTCACCGGAAATAAGATAACTCCAACAGCATCTGTTAAGCTCAATGTGAGAGGCAAAGTCATTATGGGCGCAGCGACTGGTATTGGACCGGTTGACGCAGCGATAAATGCCATACGAAAAGCTGTTCAAACAATAGAACCAATAAAACTTGATGGATATTACGTAAAATCGATTTCCGGAGGAACAGACGCCATTGTCGAGGTGATAGTCCACTTAAGCAATGGAGATACGACAACAACGGCGTGGGGGGCTCATGGAGATATCGTTATGGCAAGTGTTGAGGCAATGTTGAACGGAATAAATAACATTGTATCAAAAGGTGCATATAGACATTTGGCCACCCCTCATATTAAGGGTCGAACACAAATAAACCGTGAGATGTGAGGTGAACTAATGCGGAGGAATAGAACCCTCCAAGCGAGGGATTACCAAATCAGACAGACGTGAAATCGTTTACAAAAAAGAAACTGTAAGCCACAAAGGCAACGAGTACCAAAACTTTCAAATGGATTGTAAGACTATCTGCAGAATTTTTGTAGAGTTGTTAGATGCTTTAGCTAAGAAACAGTTAAGTGAGAAACAACTGAGGTATCTATCAAAAGTAAAAGAAAACCACGGTTTACTCTATTATCAGCTTGTAAATAAACTATCCGTTGAACAACGTATGCCCAAATCGACCGTAAAGTGGAATCTGAACAAGTTAAGGGACGCAGGAATGATTGTTGCCGGAAATAAAGAGGCCAAGGGGGTTCCTGTGAGACTAACAGAGAAGGGGGAAATAGCATTGCTGCTACTGGAGGGAAAATATGAATTTTTGGGCAATAATTGTTGCCCAAAAACTTTATTTGAAACAAGGCAACATTTGCAAGGTCATGGTGCAGCTGATGACGAAGCAAAAGACAGCCTTAAAGAGTAATGAGTCAAAGGCGAAATACATTGATAAAAGCGAGGAAAGTTTGGAGCTTTCTCTTTGGTATGAAATCAGGCCGGAAGGGCCTTAAAAGTTAGTGAGGATGGAGGCTTAAATGAGGGATAACGTTCTCTGGAGGAACAGTTTTATCGGCGAGTTATACTAAAAATCCTGTAAACCGCCGCTATAGCAGTTTTAAAACTTTGCTTTCGTTTGTCCATAGGCTTGTACCCAGTAGCTTACCCGTTATTTTCTGGGGGTCAACTAATGATTGTTATGAGTGGTGCTAAGGCCTTAGTGAGAGCTTTGGAAAAGCAAAAGGTCGAAGTGGTCTTTGGCATACCTGGAGGCGCTGTGCTTGATATTTTTGATGCTCTTGCAGATTCCAATATAAGGATAATTTTGATGCGTCATGAACAATGCGCCGCACATGCTGCAGATGGTTATGCCCGTGCAGGTGGAAAAGTTGGTGTTTGTATGGCTACGTCAGGCCCTGGCGCGACAAATCTTGTGACGGGGATAGCCACCGCTTATATGGATTCATCGCCCATCGTTGCTTTTACAGGTCAAGTTCCAAGGAAACTTATAGGAAAGGATGCTTTTCAAGAGGCAGATGTTATTGGTATAACTTGTCCGATAACTAAACATAACTTTCAAGTAGAATGTGCATCAGAAATATATTCAATAGTTGAAAAGGCCTTTTATATTGCGTCAACTGGTAGGCCGGGTCCAGTTCTAGTTGAGATACCGAAAGATGTGCAAATCGAATCGGCTGATTTAGAAATTGAGAGTAATCAAGAGGTTGTTTGTCGCCAATCAGACTATACCCCGCACCCATTTCAAGTTAAGAAAGCTGTTGAGCTGCTAGCCGCAGCTGAAAGACCCATCATAATTGCTGGTGGCGGCGTCATAATTTCAAATGCCTCAAGGGAGCTTTTGGCAGTTGCAGAACTTCTTCTGGCACCTGTCGCAACTACACTGATGGGCAAAGGAGCCATTCCAGAAAACCATCCCTTAGCAACAGGTCTGTTGGGAATGCATGGTACAATCGCATCAAACCGTTTAGTTCAAGAGGCAGATGTTGTGCTTGCCGTGGGCACAAGATTCACTGACAGAACAACTGGCAAAGTAGATGAATTCTGTACAGATGCGAAAATAATACATATAGACATCGATGCGGCGGAAATCGGAAAAAACGTTAAGGTTGATGTACCAATAGTGGCTGACGCAAAAAAGGCACTGCAAGAAATCTACAAACTTCTCCAAAGAAAAATCGTTAAAAAAGAGAGTTCAGTGTGGATGGCAAAAATAAAGGAGTTTAAGGAGCAGTTAGAAGATAAAGCGAATTGTGGAAGCGTATTAAAACCACCGAGGCTTATGGCTGAAATACGTCGACTTGTCCCTGAAAACGCCATTATAACTACGGAGGTTGGACAGAACCAAATGTGGGCGGCGATTTACTTGAAAACCTACAAGCCGAGAACATTTATCTCGTCAGGGGGGCTCGGAACGATGGGCTTCGGTTTTCCAGCAGCTTTAGGCGCGAAAGTTGCATGTCCGGATGCTCCTGTCATTGACATTGCGGGTGACGGAAGCTTTATAATGACCGAACAAGACCTTGCCACCTCGGTTGAAGAAAATATCCCAGTAACCGTTATAATATTAAACAACTCGGTTCTTGGAATGGTAGCTCAATGGCAAAGGCTTTTCTATAATAAACGATACATTGCAGTTAATTTAGGCAAAGTTCCAGACTTTGTAAAGTTGGCTGAAGCTTACGGAGCCCAAGGCTTTCGTGTGCAATCTTTAGATGATTTCTCTTCAATACTAAAAGAGGCTATCAAAAGCTGCGTTACAACAGTCATTGACGTACCAATACCTCCGGAGGAGAACGTTCTCCCAATGGTTCCTCCTGGTAAAGGGCTGAGGTGGATGATATGGGAGTGAGATCAGTGGAAGTGAGAAATACGACACGCGAGTATATTGTTTCAGCAATTGTTGAGCATAAACCAGGCGTGCTTTTCAGAATTTCTAACATGTTTAGAAGAAGAGGCTTTAACATTCAAAGCATATCTGTAGGTCCAACCGAAAAAAAGGAGCTTGCAAGGATAACTATAACAGTTAACGGAGATGAAAAACTCGTCGAACAGATCGTTAAGCAATTGAGAAAGCTTATTGAAGTAATCAAAGTAAGTATACTAGATCCTAAAAACACCGTTATTCGTGAGCTAGCTCTAATTAAGGTGGCGGCTCCGGATTACAAGGCAAAGACGGACATAATCAACTATGCAGAAATTTTTAAGGGTCGAGTTGTTGATGTTTCCCGCAAGTCGATGACGATTGAGGTTACCGGCGACCCGGACAAGATAGACGCCTTCATAAACGTTATGAAGCCTTATGGGATTAAGGAAATAGCCAGAACTGGAATAACCGCTCTGCCAAGGGATGGAACCTCAAATAAGATAGAAGGTGAAAAGTTATGAGGAAAGTCTATTTTGATTCTGATGCAAGTCTAGAGCCTTTAAAGGGCAAAACCATAGCCGTTATAGGTTATGGAAGCCAAGGAGAGGCTCAAGCCAAAAATTTGAGGGATTCAGGACTAAAAGTTATAGTAGGGCTAAGACCAGGCGGCAAGTCGTGGAGTAGAGCCCAAAAAGACGGATTTAAAGTCTATTCGGTATCAGAAGCCTCAAAGATGGGCGATGTAATACTCCTTTTAATACCAGACATGAATCAGCCTGAGGTTTACAAAGAATCAATAGCTCCACACTTAACCAAAGGAAAAACCTTGGATTTTGCACATGGTTTTAACATCCACTTTAAACAGATAATTCCTCCAAAAAACGTTGACGTTATAATGGTTGCCCCTAAAAGCCCGGGTGCGAGGCTTAGAGAGACTTTTGTTGAGGGTTTCGGTGTTCCGGCACTTATGGCCGTTCACCAGGACTTTAGTGGAAACGCCAAAGAAACAGCTCTAGCGATAGCCAAAGGACTTGGATGTACAAAGGCTGGCGTTTTAGAAACTACTTTTAAAGATGAAACCGAAAGCGACTTAATAGGCGAACAAACAGTGCTTGTTGGCGGGTTAATCGAACTTATAAAAAAGGGATTTGAGGTTCTTGTGGAAAGTGGTTATCCTCCGGAACTGGCCTATTTCGAAGCTTGCAATGAGGCGAAGCTGATAATGGACTTAATCTACCAGAAAGGAATAACTGGAATGTTACAAGCTGTTTCAGACACTGCCAAATACGGCGGCTTAACAGTAGGTCCCAAAGTGATAGATAGTCATGTTAAGGAAAACATGAGAAGGGCTGTTGAAAATGTTAAAAACGGAGCCTTCGCCAAAGAGTGGATAAAAGAACACAAAGAAGGAGAAAAAAGGCTAAAAGCGCTTATGCAAGAAATTGAAAGCCATGAATTAGAGAAAGTTGGCAGATTCATAAGAAAAATGTCTGGACTAGAAAAATAACCAAAATTTGAGGAAATGGAAATTGAACATTTCAGAAAAGATTTTGGCAAGGGCGTCAAGTCGAAGGGAAGTTAGTCCAGGCGAAATTGTGGAAGCAAATGTGGATGTAGCCATGATAAATGATATAACTGGTCCATTAACTATTGAAGCTTTTTACAAAGTTGGTGCAGAAAAAGTTTGGGACACCAAGAAAATAGTAATGGTTTTAGATCACCAAGTCCCGGCTGACTCTGCTGAAGCGGCGAAGCTTCACAAAATTATGAGAGAATTTGCAAGAGAACAGGGAATTCTGTATTTCTATGATGTTGGATTTGGTGGAATTTGCCACCAAGTTATGGTGGAAAAGGGTCATGTGAGACCCGGTGAACTGATCGTGGGGGCAGATTCCCATACATGCACTTATGGAGCTTTAGGAGCCTTTGGAACCGGGATAGGCTCAACGGAAATGGCTGCAGTTTTCGCCACTGGCAGAATATGGCTTAAAGTTCCAGAAACGATAAAAATCAATGTTAATGGCGAATTCCAGAGGTTCGTTGGCGCAAAAGACTTGATATTGAACATTATCGGCCAGATAGGAGCTGATGGAGCCACTTACAAAGCCATAGAATTCGATGGACCAACCATCAAAAGCATGGACATAGGCGATAGAATGACCCTCTGCAATATGGCCGTAGAAGCTGGTGCAAAGACTGGAATAATTAATCCGGATAGAAAGGTGATAGCTTACACCAAGAATAGGATTAGCAATCCGATTAAACCACTAAAAAGCGATGAAGACGCTAAATATGAGGAAGTAATCGATGTTGATGTTAGCCCATTAGAACCACAGGTTGCATGTCCAAGTTCTGTTGACAATGTCAAAGCGGTTTCAGAAGTTGAGGGTACCCCAATCGACCAAGCTTTTATTGGTTCATGCACTAATGGCAGAATCGAAGACTTAAAGTTGGCCGCGAAAATTGTTAAGGGCAAAAAAATTAAGGAAGGCGTACGATTTATTGTTGCACCAGCTTCATGCGAAATTTACTTACAAGCCTTGAAAGAGGGACTACTTGAAACGCTCGCAAAGGCTGGTGCGTGTATCTGTAACCCAACATGCGGCGCATGTTTCGGTGGACACATGGGTTTGCTTGCGGATGATGAAACCTGCATAAGTTCTTCAAACAGAAATTTTATCGGAAGAATGGGAAGCCCGAAAGCCAAAATATTCTTGGCTTCTCCAGCCACAGTAGCGGCTTCCGCCATCAAAGGCGTAATTACAGACCCAAGGAGGCTATAGAAGTTGGAGATTAAAGGTAAAGCAATCATCTTTGGGGACAATATAAATACAGACGTTATAATCCCCAGTAAATATCTAACTTCTCTAGATCCCAGCGAGCTGGCAAAACATGCCATGGAAGGTTTAGACCCAAACTTCCATTTAAAAGCACGAGAAGGAGTCATAATTGTGGCTGGAAAAAACTTCGGTTGTGGTTCAAGCCGCGAGCAAGCCTCCATTGCCTTGAAACATGCAGGTGTTAAATGTGTTGTTGCTCAATCATTTGCCCGTATATTCTACAGAAATTCTATAAACATCGGGTTGCCTGTGGTTGAATGTCCGTCAATTCCTGGAAAAATAAGCGAAGGAGATCAACTTCTCATAAACTTGGCTAACGGCGAAATAAAAAACCTAACAAAAAATGTGATGCTGCAATCGTCGAAGCTTCCAGACTTCATATTGGAAATTCTAGGCGCGGGTGGCTTAATAGAGCATTTAAGAAGGAGGCGTGAAAAATATGGCAAGCTATAAAATTGCCATAATTCCAGGCGATGGAGTCGGTCCAGAACTCACGGAAGCAACCTTGAAAGTTCTAAATAGTGTAGAAGAAAAGTTCAACCTAAATTTTGAGTGTATATTCCTCGAGGCCGGAGACTCTTGCTTTGAAAAAGGCGGCACGGCTCTTCCGGAAGAAACCATTAAAGCCATAAAAAGTACACATGTTTGCCTAAAGGGCCCGGTAGGAGAAACCGCCGCGGATGTTATTGTTAAACTTCGAATAATGTTGGATTTATATGCCAACATACGGCCAGTGAAGTCATATGTTGGCGCACCATGCCTAAGAAACGACATAGACTTAGTTATCGTTAGGGAGAACACTGAGGACGTTTACAAGGGACTAGAATTTACCATTGATAATGACACTGCCGTGGCCTTAAGAGTTATAACAAGGAGGGGATGTGAGAGAATAGCCCGAAAAGCCTTTGCAATCGCCGATGCTCGAAACAAAAAGCGAGTGGTGACAGCTGTCCATAAAGCCAACGTTATGAGAAAAACATGCGGAATGTTCGCGGAAGTTTGCAGAAAAATAGCCAAAGAGTATCCTGATATTTCATTTAACGAACAATATGTTGACGCGGCAGCGATGAGGCTGATAAAGGAACCGCAAAATTACGATGTGATAGTAACAACAAACATGTTTGGGGACATACTTTCAGATGAAGCTGCCCAACTTGTTGGAGGTTTAGGAATGGCTCCAGGCGGAAATATAGGTGACAATTACGCAATTTTCGAGCCTGTGCATGGATCCGCGCCAACGCGTGTCGGGACACACACAGCTAACCCATGCTCTATGATCCTAGCGTCAAAAATGATGCTTGAATGGCTGGGCGAAAAATACAACGACAAAAACTGCTACGAAGCCGCCCTGGCAATTGATAAAGGCGTTGAGGAGGCTTTAAGAAAAGCCCTGTCTGTTCCCGACCTTGGTGGTTCGCTAACCACTTTGGAAATGGGCAATGCAATAGCCGAGGAAATTGCGAAACTATAACCCTAGGCTGGTTAAGATGGAGTACATTAGAATCTTCGATACAACTCTGCGTGATGGCGAGCAAACCCCTGGAGTTTCTTTAACGCCTGAAGAGAAAATGGAAATAGCTTTACAGCTTGACAATCTTGGAGTGGATGCAATTGAAGCTGGTTTTCCATCAGCATCTGAAGGGGAATTTAAGGCTGTTAAAGACATAGCCAAGGCAGGTTTAAGAGCGGAGGTTTGCGCGCTAGCTAGAGCAACAAAAAGTGATGTTGACGCGGCAATGGCATGCGAAGTTGACTCGATTCACACATTTATTCCAACATCAGATATTCAAATAAGATACGTTTTAAATGGAACACGAGAACGAGTATTAAAGGAGACAGAAGAAATTATTCAGTACATTAAGGCTCATGGTTTTATATGTGAATTTTCTCCCATGGATGCAACTAGAACAGATTTGGGTTTTCTCAAAAAAGTGTGTTTAGTAGCGCAGGAAAATAAGGTGGATAGGATAAACATACCTGACACAGTTGGAGTCGCAAACCCAACGTTTATGAAAAATCTCATAAGCGAGCTAAGAAAGACGATAACGGTTCCAATAAGCGTCCATTGCCACAATGATTTCGGAATGGCCGTGGCGAACACTTTGGCGGGAGTTGAGGGGGGAGCAACACAAGTTCACGTGACAGTGAACGGCTTAGGTGAGAGAGCTGGCAACGCCGCCTTAGAAGAGGTGGTTATGGCTCTCCATGTAATATACAAAAAGAAAACAGGAATAAACACAAGTCTGCTATATGAGACGTCAAAGCTTGTTTCGAGGATAACCGGGATCATCATCCAACCTAATAAGGCGATTGTTGGTGAAAACGCCTTTGCCCATGAATCTGGAATACATACGAAAGGGGTTGTAGTTAAACCAGAAACTTTCGAACCGTTAACACCCGAAATGGTGGGAAGAAAAAGGAAAATAGTCGCGGGGAAACATGCGGGAAGGCAAGGGTTAAAGGCTGAGCTTGAAGCTGCCGGGATCCATGTCAACGAGGACCAGCTCAACGAGATCTTTAGACGCGTAAAAAGTTTAGGCGACAAGGGGAAACCCGTAACTGACACTGATCTCTTCGCCATAGCAAGAGCTGTTACAGGAATGCCTGAAAAAAACATCGTTAAACTAGCAAACTTCACAGTTGTGACTGGAAGCGAAACTATACCAATGGCCTCTGTCAAGCTTACACTTAACGACAAAGACTACATTGCAACCGAAACCGGTGTTGGCCCAGTAGACTCCGCGATAAAGGCAATACAGAAAATCGTAAGTGCACTTATAGGAGTCAAGCTGAAAGAATATAGGCTCGAAGCTGTGACAGGCGGCTCAGACGCCGTCGCCGAAGTTGTGATAAAAATCGAAGATGATCACGGAAATATTGTTTCAGCTAGTAGCGCAAGCGAGGACATCGTTAAGGCAAGCGTCGAAGCAATGATAAACGGAATAAACAAATTACTTATGAAAAGAGTTTAGATTGATATTGGCCTTATACCTCTTGAAACATTTTCGTTTGCTTTGCTCATTCAAAGTTTTTAAACAAACATTTCCTGCCACATGGTGCTCTCACATAGAACTAAAAACCAAAAAGTATAAATATTGTTGAAGTTTTTATTGTTCGTCCGATGAACAAGCCAATAGCCACAATCACCTATTTCGAGTTTTATTTTAGTGGCTATTGGTATATGTTTAACTATTAGGGAGAAACCGCGGCCTTTTCTGGTTTTGGTTTCTCCTTTTGGAGGTTTTGTTTGTGGAAGGGAATCAAAATCGTGTCCTCGGCTCTACCCTTGTTGTGAAATTCGGTGGAAGCAGTTTAGCAAGCGGGGAAAATATATCTAACGCCGTCAAGGCCGTCATAAAAGAGCTGAATAAGGGAACAAGGATTGTGGTAGTTGTTTCTGCCATGGGCAAAACTACAGATTTATTACTTGAGGCTGTGAAGAAAGCCGCGAACTGCGACAAAATGGCAAAGAACTCGGACATCGATGACGTTCTAGCTATGGGGGAGAGGACAAGCGCGAGAATATTCTCGGCAACCCTAAAAACATACGGTGTAAGATGCCGCTATTTTGACCCAGCGGACCACGACTGGCCCATTATTACCAACGATATACCAATGAACGCTGACCCCATCATAGAACTATGTGAAGAACGTATTTGTAAATATGTTTTGCCTTTGCTTAATGAGGGCATAGTC
The DNA here is from genome assembly GCA_038817565.1 of Bathyarchaeia archaeon. Classification (GTDB taxonomy): domain Archaea; phylum Thermoproteota; class Bathyarchaeia; order Bathyarchaeales; family Bathycorpusculaceae; genus JAGTQI01. Next base: position 16,464 of record JAWAZO010000011.1, on the reverse strand, counting down.
GTAGTTGTTCCCGGCTTTGTTGGGAAAACCCCAAACGGCAAAATTACAACGATGGGTAGGGGCGGAAGCGATATAACAGCGCTTGTATTGGCCCGTGCACTTAAAGCAAAAGTCATACTTGTCACAGACGTCGATGGCATATTGACCGCGGATCCCAAACTTATTAAATCTCCAAGGAAAATACCTGAGATAGATGTAAATTCATTAATTGGTCTTGCAAGCTGCTCTCATAAGTTTCTGCAAAGAAAAGCTCTGAAATATAAGGAAGATTGGATGGATGTTAAGGTTATAAACTACGATCGGTGCGACCTAGACGCTGAAGGGACTATTATTAAAGGTTCCCTTGGAGGTAACATTGTCAACATAGATTTTCCAGAGACAGTGGCCTCCATAACGATCATTGGAAGGGCGCTTTCCCAGTCTTATGAGGTTTTGCATCAAGTTATTCAGAAAATTAAAAACGCGGAGGTTTCCCTTTTAGGAATTTCAGCCAATTATGATTCGCTTATCCTATATGTTCCAGAAAGCACACTTAACAAAATCCTTGAACCACTTCATTCAATTGTTTACAACTATCAAGAAGCCATAGCCATTGCTGTGAGGAAAAACCTTGCTTTACTTAAGATTAAAACAGCAGAACTTGAAGAGACTCCTGGAATAATAGGTAATTTAGCTAAAGCCCTGGGTGTAAAGGGCATTAATATTTACGGGTTGTTTACGGTGGCGTCGGGTATACATGTTTTTGTTGACATGTCTCATGTTGAAGAGGCTTTAATGGTTGTTAAAAGATCGTTAGAAGGGGATTTTGAACAGCCCTTCGAAGTTATGGAGGTGAAATAGAAATGTCCGGCGGAAAAGGTAGAAGAATGCAGAGAGTATTCGGTGAGGATGGTAAAACTGTGATTATTCCTATGGACCATGGAGTTACAAGTGGCCCTATACATGGCCTTGTAAATATGCAAAGCACAATTGACAAGCTTATTGATGGTGGTGCAGACGCTGTTGTCCTACACAAAGGCATAGCAAAAAATGTTGACACGAAAAAACTTGGGCTCATTATACATGTCTCAGCAAGCACCAGAGTGGGGCCTGATGTGAATTGGAAAGTAAAAGTTTGCAGCATCGAAGAGGCTATTCAGCTGGGATGCGACGCTGTCTCAGTTCACGTAAATGTGGGTGCGGATCACGAGCATGAAATGTTGGTAGAGCTAGGCAAATTAGCGGATGAATGCGATGCATGGGGAATTCCTCTGCTTGCCATGATGTACCCACGAGGGGTGAAGATAGGAAACGAGCACGACCCAGAACTAGTTGCGCATGCAGCTAGACTAGGCGCGGAATTGGGCGCGGACATAATAAAAACAAACTACACAGGGGACCCTGAATCATTTAGAAAGGTTGTGGAAGGATGCCCGGTTCCAGTGATAATTGCCGGAGGCCCAAAAGTCGATACCTGCCAAAGTTTATTCAAAATGGTTTACGACGCCGTTAGGGCTGGTTGTGCAGGAGTATCTATAGGTCGGAACGTTTTTCAACACGAAGATCCAGCGGCCATGACCAGAGCCCTTGTTGGCATAGTCCACAAAGGATGGAGTGTTGAGGATGCGATGACTTCTTTAAAAACAAAACATCTCGCGCCAATCACGAAGACCGTAAAGCTTCAACAAAATAAAGGATCCTTAAAGCCTCGTTCATAACCGGTACCAAGTGCTCTGATCTGGGTTAAGATGAGGGTTAAAACGTGAGGGAACTTTGGCTTAAAGTAGATAAAACAGTTCCGCAAAATTTTTTGGAAGACTTTCTTAGCTGTGAAGGTCAAACATGTGATGTTATATATGTTGAAGATGGACAAAGAATAAACGACCTTAAGAAAAAGAAAGCAGGAATAAAAGTTGCAGCAAAGGTTCATGATTGCGACATCCAAGTCCTTGAACCCTTTACGGCAGAAGAGTTGACCAAAGTAAAAGATACTGGCAAACTTGTGGCCGTCCGAGTGGCTGTTAAGAGCAAGGAAGATGAGTGGAACGCCATTAAAGCTGCAAACCTTTCAGCTGATTACATCATAATTCGTTGTCCAGATTGGAAGGTTATACCGCTGGAGAATCTGATAGCCAATGTGAGGGGAAAAAGTAAGCTCTTAGCAGAGATTTCTTCGCTAGAAGAGGCAAAACTTGCTCTTGAAACTCTTGAGCTCGGGGCTGACGGGGTCGTCTTAAAGACAACAGATTTGAATGAACTTATCCAGGTGGCTTATTTAGTCAAAAAGCAGCCACTACAAGTTAAACTCGTACCAGTAAAGATAATTGAGGTTAGACAAATTGGAACAGGAGCCAGAGTATGCGTGGATACATGCGATTTAATGAAGGAGGGGGAGGGGCTTCTACTTGGCTGTCAATCTTCATGCTTATTCCTAGTAGAAGCGGAGGTTCACGAAAACCCCTTTGTTCAGCCTAGACCTTTCAGAGTAAACGCGGGTCCAGTTTCTCTATATGTAATGTGCTCCCCAGATAGAACAAGGTACCTCTCAGAACTTAAAGCCGGAGAAGAGTTGATGATAGTGGATAGGGAGGGTAAAGTTAGATTTACGAACATTGGCAGGGTCAAAATCGAATGGCGTCCCCTTATGCTTATTGAGGCTGAATTTGAAGGAAAACGTTTCAAAACGATAACCCAAAACGCGGAGACAATAAGACTTGTGACAAAGAGCGGTTCTACGCCGGTAACAAAGCTAAAGCCTGAGGATGAAGTTTTGGCATATATATCTGAAGGAGGAAGGCACTTCGGAACCCTCGTTAAGGATGAGAGGGTTGTAGAGCTTTGACTGTGAAAATATGTGTTTCTGTAATGCCTCAAAGCTTTGACGACGCGTTAAGGCTTATTGAAAAGGTGGAGAAATGCGAGGCAGACTTCATCGAAGTGAGGCTGGATCGTCTCAATGAGTCTAAAGGGCTGAAGGACATTGTCAAGTGCGCAAAAACGTCATTAATCGCAACCGTCAGAACGCCAAAATGTGGCGGAAAATTTCTAGGAAAAGAGAAAGAGCGCAGAAAGATTCTGTCCAATGCTGCTTCAAGCGGGTTTAAATATGTGGATATTGAACTTGGCACTCCTTGGCTTAAAGACTTTGTGAAGGAATTACTCACCATAGGTGTTAAACCCATAATATCCTTTCACGACTTTAAAAAAACACCAGAAATAACGGAACTGCGGCGAATCCTCAAAAGCGAAATCGAAGAAGGAGCTGACATCTGCAAGATAGTGACAACGGCGCAAAGTCTACAGGACAACTTAACTTTACTACATTTCCTACATAAGGAAGGGAAGAAAGCTAAAGTTGTTTGCTTTGCCATGGGAACCCTTGGTAAACTGTCCAGACTCTTGTCACCAATTTTTGGAGGATACTTCACAATAGCCGCTTTAGAACGTGGTATGGAAACCGCTGAGGGACAAATGACAATTCAAGAAATGAAGGCGGTATATAAGGCGTTAGGAGCCATCTAAAATGGAGTTTTCAGGAAAAACTAAAGTTTTCTGTGTGATAGGAGATCCAATTGAGCATTCGTTGAGCCCTGTTATGCATAATGCGGCTTTTAAGCATTTGAAACTCGACGCCATTTATGTTGCCTTTAACGTGAAAAAGGAGATGCTTGAAGACGCAGTAAGGGGTATGCGCGTTTTTGGTATCTGCGGGATAAACGTCACGATGCCTCATAAAACCGCCATTATCAATTATTTAGATGAAATTGATTCGGTGGCAAAATTTGTTGGAGCTGTTAACACCGTGCTTAACATGAATGGAAAACTTGTAGGCTTTAATACAGACGGCATTGGCGCGTTAAAAGCCTTAAAAGAGAACGGCGTGGAGCCTAGAGGTAAAAAGTTTCTACTTTTGGGTGCTGGAGGCGCCGGAAGGGCCATAGCCTTCCAACTTGCAAAAGAGGCGGATGAGCTTAGGATTTTGAACAGAAATGGAAGCAAAGCTAAATTATTGGCTGATGTGCTTCAAAGGAAATTTAATAAAAAAATTGTTGGGGGTAGACTTTCGCCTAGCACCATCAAAAAGTGGCTTAAAGATGTGAATGTGCTCATTAACGCCACTTCCGTTGGCATGCACCCGTACAATGGTCAGACTCTTGTTGAACGGAACATGTTAAGGCCAGAACTTACAGTAATGGACATAGTCTATAACCCCATTGAAACTAGACTTTTGAAAGACGCGAGGTCTGTCGGAGCCAAAGTGATAAACGGCATTGAAATGCTTGTTTTTCAGGGATCAGCTTCTTTTGAAATCTGGTGGAATCAGCCCGCTCCAATAAGTGTTATGAGAGAAGCCATCATGAAAAAACTCCGTAGGAGAGAATCCAAACCTTGAGCGGGAAAGCCACAGCTATAAGCTATGGCGGAGCAACTATAATAAACGCTATTGCAACAGGCAAGGGAGCAGCCTTCGGAGTAAAATTGTGGACAAAAGCTGAAGTTAAGCTAACAGATAACCCACAAGTTATAAGGGGCGAAATTGTTTCAGACCCCTTTGAAAACACAGTACTGATAGAAAAAACCGTGAAAAAAGTTCTGAACTATTTTGGACTCGCTGGAGAATTTGGAGCGGAAGTTAAGACATGGTCTAACATACCAATTGCACGGGGACTAAAAAGTAGCAGCGCTGCTGCAAATGCTATAGCCCTTGCCACTGTAGCCGCACTGCAAAAAGAGGTTGACGATCTAACAGTAGTGAATTTGGGCGTTGACGGGGCTCTCGAAGCAAAAGTTACCATAACAGGAGCCTTCGACGATGCTTGCGCATCCTATTTTGGTGGAGTCGTCGTCACAGACAACTTAAAGAGGAAGATAATCAAACACTTTAAAGTGCCTGAAAACCTCACGGTTTTATTTTACATACCAAGAACTAAAGTTTACACAAGCGGCGTTAACGTTCAAAAAATGCAAGCTGCGGCCCCTCTGGTTAAAGTGGCTTATAAAAAGGCCTTAGAAGGGGACTTTTGGGCAGCTTTAACGCTAAATGGGTTAATATACTCTTCTGCTCTCGGATATAACGCTTCAATAGCTCTAGATGCTCTGATGGCCGGAGCAGTTGCTGCTGGTCTCTCTGGGAAGGGACCAGCGGTAACGGTGGTCGTCGCCGAAGATAAAGTTGAATGTGTTAGGGAGGTTCTAATGAAATATGAGGGCGAGATCGTGGAGACGCAGGTTAACCATGAAAAAGCTAAAGTTTTGGAGGTCTCACCTTGACAACGGTTATTATTAGGCCCACGGAAAAATTAAGCGGGGAGGTTAAAGCTCCACCATCCAAGTCTTATACGCATAGGATGCTTATTGCTGCACTTCTATCCGATGGAGAAACAATTATTGAAAAACCTTTAGTTTCCGATGACACACTGGCAACGTTAGAAGCTGTAAGGGCTTTTGGAGCCAACGTAAGACAAAACGATGATTTTTGGGAAGTGAATGGACAACCACTCCTAAAGGCACCTACAAAACCGGTGAACTGCCGGGAGTCGGGAGCTACATTACGCTTTATGATACCCATAGCTGCTCTTGCCCTTGGAAACACAAAATTTGTTGCGGGGCGGTCGTTAAGCAGAAGACCCATCGAACCGTTGCTCCAAAGCTTGAAACAGCTTGGGGTGGAGACACAGCGCAATGCTAAAAAACCTTCCATTATAGTGGTTCATGGTGGAGGAATTAAGGGTGGAGAAACAACCTTAAGGGGCGATATAAGCTCCCAATTTGCATCTGGCCTTTTATTTGCTTGCCCGCGCGCGAAAAAAGACACGAAAATAAACATCACAAAACCGGTTGAATCTAAAAGCTACATTGAAATGACTTTAGAAGTGTTATGGAAGCACTCCATAAGGGTTGAGATTTCAGAAGATTTTAGCCAAATATGGGTTCCAAGCGGGCAAACCTACCAGCCTTTTAGGCATAAAGTTCCAGGAGATTTTTCCTCCGCGGCGTATCTTCTAGCTGCTGCCGCCATAACGTCATCAAAAATAATAATCTACAATCTTGATTACTCGTCAAAACAGGGAGATAAAGCAATTTTAGAAATACTTAGGCAGTCAGGTTTGGAAGTCAAGATTGGTGAAGGATTCGTTGAAGTTGGTGGCAAGCTCCGTGACGCCATAAACGTTAACGCAGAAGATATTCCAGACCTGGTGCCGGTATGCGCAGCCATCGCATGCTACACAACGGGTACATCTGAGATACGTAATGCTGGAAGGCTAAGGTACAAGGAGTCTGATAGATTAACCTCACTGTACACAGAGTTTAGGAAGATGGGTGCCGATATAACCATAAAGGGAGACGGTTTAACAATAAGGGGTCCATGTAAACTCCATGGTGCCGTGATAGATCCACACAACGACCATAGAATAGCGATGGCTTGCGCCGCTGCTGCTTTGGGCGCTGAGAGCGACACGATAATTATGAATGCTGAGTGCGTAGGAAAGTCTTATCCGAAATTCTTCAGAGACTTACGCTTGCTGGGGGCGAATATAGTTGACGGCAAACTCGATCGGTAAAGCCTTCGTCGTAACATCTTTCGGGGAAAGCCACGGCAAATGTGTAGGCACCGTTATAGACGGTTGTCCCGCAGGGCTTCCTCTTAACGAAGAGGATATACAAGCGGAATTAGACAAAAGAATCCCTCAAAAACTGGAAATAACTTCTGGAAGAATTGAAAAAGACATTGTGGAATTTTTGTCAGGAATTTTTGAAGGATACACTACGGGAGCACCCATCTGCATGCTAGTTTGGAATAAGGAGGCGATGTCCTCAGAATATGAAGTTATAAAGAATTTGCCGAGACCTGGACACGCAGATTACACAGCTCACATTAAGTATGGCGGATTTAACGATTACAGGGGAGGCGGAAGATTCTCTGGAAGAATTACGGTATCATTTGTTATGGCGGGAGCTGTTGCAAAGAAGCTGCTGCGAATGTTCGGAGTTGAAGTGCTGGCATACACTAAAGCCATAGGCAAAATTAAGATGAAGAAAACACCATCACTGGAACAAATTAGAGAAGGAACATACAAGAACTCGGTGAGATGCCCGGATCCAACTTATGCACAATCCATGGAAAAAGCCATAATCGAAGCAAGGAAAGAGGGAGACAGCCTCGGAGGCATTGTGGAATGCATAGCGTCAAATGTTCCCGTAGGTGTTGGCGAACCAATATTTGACGCATTGGACGCCTACATAGCAAAGGCCATTTTCGCTGTGCCAGCCGTGAAAGGAGTCGAGTTTGGTGCGGGGTTTAAAGCCGCCGCCATAAAGGGATCTGAAAACAACGACGCTTATGCCATGCGAAACGGCAAAGTAATAACATTGACAAACAATGCGGGCGGGGTCCTCGGCGGCCTATCTAATGGAATGCCCATCGTTGTTAGAGCTGCCATCAAGCCGACACCATCAATAGCAAAAAGACAGAAAACCATAAATCTATCAAACCTCGAAGGGGCTACGTTGCAGATAAAGGGGCGACATGACCCATGCATAGTACCCAAGGCGGTTCCAGTAATAGAATCGGTGGTAGCAATAATCTTAGCAGATCTTATGATAAGAGCCGGAATAATACCAAGAGTTCTAGGGAGAAAGAGATAGCGTTGGAAAAAATAACAGCATTAAGACAAAAAATAGACGAAATAGACGATAAAATTCTCTCATTATTAAAGGAGAGAATAGAAATTTCCAAGAAGATAGGCGAAATAAAGCGGAAGCAAGGAATTCTAGTGAAAGATCTCCGTAGAGAAGAAGAGAAATATAGTCAAGTGAAAGAAAAAGCCTTGAAGTTGGGGCTTAACCCCGAAGATGTTACGAACATTTATCGAAAGATAATAGATATGAGTATACATGTTCAAGAAGCGTAAGCAGTACAGCTCTATACTGTCGCATTATGTAAATTTTAAATACTGGTCGCACATCCCAAAGTAGTTGAAACGTCATGTTATACGAAATAAACGAGAAAGTAATAAGACTTGAAAAGGAAGGAAAAAAGATTATAAAGTTTAACCTCGGAGACCCTGATCAACAGACTCCGATGGAAATTGTTGAGGCTGCTTTTGAAGCTATGAAAAAAGGTAAAACGAAATATGCCTCTGCTGCCGGGGAGAAGGAGCTAAGGGAAGTCTTAGCGGAAATTCACGGAGTTGATGTGGACAACATTGTAGTGACTCCCGGTTCTAAATGGGCGATTTTTGCAGTTATGTATCTATTGTTTGAAAAGGGCGACAATGTTATAATTCCGAGTCCGCACTGGACAGCATATGATTTGGCGGCCAAAAGCCTAGGAGCAAACGTGAAACTAATAAAAACTAGGTTTGAATCAAATTGGGAAGTAGAAGCCGAAAACCTCGAAGCTCTCATTGATGACAAAACAAAACTTATCATACTTAACAATCCTAACAACCCCACAAGCAAGGTGATAAATGAAAAAGTTGTGGAGAAAATAGTGGACGTGGCAAATAAGAGGGGAGTAAAAATTTTATCGGATGAAGTTTATGCGGACATAAGTTTTGTCAAGGCGAAGAGCCTCCTGGAGTATAATGGCGAACACGTAATAGTTAAAAGTTTTTCAAAAACTTTTGCCATGACTGGGTGGAGGATAGGTTACATCATTGCAGATAAAACGTTAACGGACAAAATCATAAGGCTTAATCAAATAACATTAACAAATGTCCCAGTTTTTATTCAGGAGGCAGCCTTAAAGGCGTTAGAGCTCAGACATGAAATCATACAAACTATACGAGAGGACTATCAAAAGAGGGCAAATTTAGCCTGCAAGATACTTTCAGATACAAAATTGAAATTTACAAAGCCGGACGCGCCTTTCTATCTTTTTCCGAAGCTTGATGGATTAGACTCTGAAAAGTTCTGCTTTGACCTTTTGGATAAAGGAGTTGCAGTGACACCCGGGACTTCATTCGGTGATTATCGAGAACACTTTAGAATCTCTTTAACAGCACCGGACGACGAAATCGAACTAGGTCTTAAAATAATTGCTGAGGCTTTCAAATGAGGATAGCGATAATAGGCGCCGGGCGGATGGGGAAATGGTTTGCAAAATTCTTTCTTGAGCAAGGTTTTACCGTTGTAGTTTCAGATAAGGACTATGCAAAGTTACAAATGCTAAAGGAGGAGTTAAACATTGAAACCGCAGACAATGTAAATGCTGTGGAAAGGGCGGATAGGATTTTAATATGTGTACCCATTGAAAGTTTCGAAAGCGTGGTTAAAGAGATAAGCGTTTACGTTCGCCGTGAACAAGAAGTTATGGATATATGCTCTGTCAAGGAAGCTCCGGTAAACATAATGCATAAGTATATAAAAGATGCTGCCACGTTAGGCACCCATCCAATGTTTGGTCCTGGCGCTAAAAGCATAAAAAATCAGAATTTTATTCTAACGCCCACAAATGTTAAAGAACAAGTCTTAGCTAGAGATTTTGGCAAATGGCTAGAAAGCAAGGGCGCTAGAGTTTTCTTTATGTCTCCAAAGGAACATGATAAAATCATGTCTATTGTGATAGGGCTTCCATATTTCTTAAGCTATGTTGTCTGCGATACGCTGTTAAGTTACGGGCAATTCGCTAAGGCAAAAGATGTTTCCGGAGTCAGCTACAAGCTTTTATTAACAATGGTGGAAGCCGTAGTCTCCGAAGAAGCGGAACTTGCTGCAAGCATACAAATGGGACTCCCAGAGATAGACAAGCTTGGAGAAATTCTTTCAGATAAAACCAAGGAATGGTTAAAAATAATAAAACAGAAAGAAAAAACCGCCTTCGTTGAAAAAGTAGAGACCATAAAAAGTAAGCTGGCAAAGGCAGATCCACGATATGCAAGGTCATATGAATCTATGTATCGAATGCTTGAGGCAGTAGGAAGCGAGAGTTAACTTACAATTTATGTGCATAGCATCTGTGCAACTTTTAGCGTTGTAGCAGCTGGCTCTATCACCGGGACGTTTAACCTTTTTTGTATTTCTTCAGCCCAGTAAGCTAAGGCTGTACAGCCTAAAACAATGACGTCCGCCCCGTCTTCCATTATGGTTTTCTTTGCGTTTTTAACAACAATTTGTATGGTCTTTTCAGGGTTTCTTTCAAGATTCTTAACTTCAATGTCCAACGGGACAATTGCTGCAAGTCGGCTTTCCAACCCAATTTTTCTAATGTTCAGTTCGATTTGAAGCGCGGTTTTCCTTGTAGGTGATATGACTGAGAACTTGTGCCCCATGAGACATGCAATATGCATTGAAGTCTCGCCTGGACCCAGAACCGGAACGTCTGCTATTTCTCTAGCTGCTTCAATGCATGGGTCGCCAAAGCAATTTAAAATGATTGCATCATAATTGCCCCTATTCTTATCAATTATTTCAAGAATTTCCTCGCAGACAATCGCTTTGCTCGCAAAAGTTTCAAGAGAGCTTGGTCCCTTTTTGAGGCTTACCACTTTCACTTCACTATTCTTATTTAAAAATCTCTTAAGATATTCCTCATCCTTCTTATTCCATCGACCTGTACCAACCGGATTTATAACTAATATTTTCACATAGTCTCCTCCTAGCTGATAAGGTGGCATGCAACTTTATGGAGCTTTCCCACATCCAATAACTGTGGCTCGATTTTTGTGCAGATTTCCATTTTGTATGGGCATCTAGTATGGAATCGGCAGCCATGAGGAGGCTTTTCGGGACTTGGGACTTTGCCCCTTAACAATACCTGCCCCTTTTGCACGTCTGGATCAGGGACGGGGATGGCATCCAATAATGCTTGCGTGTATGGGTGGAGAGGTTCTTTAAAAATTTGGTCAACCAACCCCATCTCGACTATTTTTCCCACATACATTACAGCTATTTTGCTACTAATATGTTGTACTACTCCTAGGTTATGCGAAATAAACATGTAGGTTAAGTTTAGCTTTTGCTGGAGTTCCTCTATTAGATTTATTATGTGAGCTTGAACTGAAACGTCTAGAAAAGAGGTGGGTTCGTCAAAGACTATAAATTTCGGGTTTGTAGAAAGCGCTCTAGCTATTGCTATCCTTTGTCTTTGCCCCCCACTGAACTCGTGTGGATACCTCCACATGGCCTCTTCAGACAGACCCACCAAACGAAGCAACTCAACGACTCTCTCTTCCACTTTCCTTTCGCCTTTAATGTGCTCTTCGATAGGCTCTGCCACTATATCTTTAACAAGCATCGTGGGGTTTAGAGACCAATATGGATCTTGAAAAACGATCTGCATGTCCTTTCTTAAATTCCTAAGCCTCCTTTTGTTAAGCTTAGTTATGTCTTTCCCGTCGAAGATTATGGTGCCTTCTGTGGGTTCTATAAGCCTAAGCACCGTTCTTCCCAGCGTTGTTTTCCCACATCCCGACTCCCCAACAACCCCTAGGGTCTCCCTTTCATCTATATTAAAACTTACTCCGTCAACAGCTCTAACCCATCCAGTAACTCTTCCCAGCAATCCTCTAATTGGGAAATATTTCTTCAAATTCTCAACTTTTAATAGTTCTGTTATGACTTCTCCTCTCCTCCGTAGAGAAAACACGACACACAATGTTCATTTTCCACATAAAATCTGTCGGGAACTTTTATTTTGCAAACGTCCATAATGTAGGGACACCTTGGATGAAACCTGCACCCGGAAGGAGGATTCAGCATGTCTGGGACGAAACCCTCGATTCCCTTAAGCTGCTTTTCCCGTCTACCGATAATGGGTATAGCCTCTAATAAGCCCCTCGTATAAGGATGCAGTGGATTTTTAAATATATCCCGGACTTTTCCTTGTTCAACTATTCTGCCTGCGTACATCACCGCAACTTTATCACAAAGTTGGGCCACTACTGAGAGGTCGTGGGTTATTAGTAGAATTGATGCTCCGATTTTCTCCTTTAGCTCCCTCATCAGTTTTAAAATTTGAGCTTGTATTGTTACGTCTAAGGCTGTTGTTGGCTCGTCTGCTATAAGTAGATCTGGATTACACGATAACGCCATGGCTATCATTACCCTTTGACACATTCCACCGCTAAGTTCATGGGGATATCTGTCCAATAATTTTCGCGGATTTGGAAGTCTAACTAAACCAAGCATTCTTATAGCTTTCTCTTCGGCTTCTTCTTTGGTTAAATTTTGATGTAACATTATTATACGAGTGATTTGTTCTCTTACTGTGAAAACAGGATTAAGAGAAGACGAGGGGTTCTGGAATATTATTGAAATTTGTTTTCCTCGTATTCTCTCCATCTCTTTTGCACTCTTTTTCAGTAAATCCTCACCCTTGAAGATTATTTCACCATCTATAATTCTCCCCGACGACGGCAAAAGTCTGAGAATGGCGAGTGTGGTGACACTTTTTCCGCATCCTGTCTCACCAACAAGACCTACATACTCCCTTTTACCTATTGAAAAATAGTCTATATCAACTGCTTGAACTATGCCCTGATAAGTTTTAAAGTTAATTTTCAAATTTTTGATTTCTAATAAGGGTTGTTCTGGCATTTTGACACCTAGAACCTTCGTAATCTCGGACATAAAGCTTCTCTTAATCCGTCGCTCATGAGGTTAAATGCGAGCACCGTGATGAATATCGCCAAACCTGGGAAGGTTGCAAGCCACCAGTAGTTGAGGAAGTAGTATCTTCCTATACTTAGCATTAATCCCCACTCTGGTGTTGGGGGTTGAGCTCCAAGACCCAGAAAGCTCAATCCAGCAGCCGTCAGAATCACTGAACCAAAGTCCAGCGAGGCTTGAACCAATATCGGTGTTAAGCAGTTTGGTAAAATATGCTTAAACATTATTTTGAGCGGTCCCACCCCAGCCGCGTGGGCTGCCTCCACAAAGGGCCGCTCTTTTAATGATACAACTTGTCCCCTAACAAGTCGCGTATACCATGGCCACCATGCGATGGCTATTGCCACTAACACGTTGTTAAACGATTGTCCTCTGAGGCCCATTACAGCAGCGAAGACTAAAGCCAATAGTAAAGGGGGAAGGCTCAAGAACATGTCTGTAATCCTCATTACCGCTTCGTCTATCAATCCCCCCATGTAGCCCGCTATCAGTCCGAGGGGTACTCCTATCAGTACCGTTAGAACTATCGCGATTACTCCTATTGATAGGGAGATCTGCGCGCCAATAATCACTCTGCTGAAAATGTCTCTTCCGGCGTCGTCTGTTCCAAATACATGTTCAAAACTTGGTGGTTTAAAAGCCCTTTCTGGATGCACTGCCCCATAAGCGTCTTCTGGATATGGAACTACAAAAGGTCCTATAACCGCTACAGAAACGAGGAACAGTACAAATAAAGAGCTAACATATGTCAATCTATTCCTTTTTAGAACATAAAGGCTGTAACGTATTTCTCTAAACCGTGCCTTCATTTTTTCACTTTTAAACACCAACAGAAGTCTTCTCATTTACCCCAGCCTCACCCTTGGATCTATAACCGCTTGTAGCAAGTCTACTATCAAATTAAGCAGGATATAGACTAGGGCTATGAATATGGCTATGCCCATTATAGCGGGGTAATCTAGCGAGATTATGGAAAAGGCAGCATAACGTCCAAGTCCTGGCCAGTTAAAAACCATTTCAATAAGGAAGGTTTCCACAAGCGAATAGGCAAAGGATAGGGCTAGAACCGTTATAGTAGGCCCCAGTGAATTCTTAAGTGCATATTTGTAGGCGACGATTCTTCCGGGAATTCCATAGGCCTTGGCGGTTCTTATAAAATCCTCTTCTAAAACGTCAGTCATTGTTGACCTTATCATTCTAGTCACTAGTCCCAATGGGTAGGCTGCTACAACAATAGCTGGCAAGATAATATGGGCAAGTGCATCTTGAAATGCCACAAAATTTCCGGAGAGGATAGAATCAATTAAATAGAATCCGGTGATTTTTTGAATCGGGTATTGAATGCTTATTATAGTGCTTATTCTGTCCCCAACTGGGAGCAAGCCTAACCATTTAAAAAATAGCAGTTGTCCCATCATACCCAGCCATGGGGTAAAAATGGATACTCCTCCTATGGAGAGGAGCCTACTTACATGATCTATCCATGAGTCCTTTTTGGTTGCGGATTCAACACCCAACGGGATTCCAATTATTACAGCTATGATCATTCCTGTTCCAACAAGCTCCAACGAAGCTGGCAAGTATGAGAGTATATCCTCAATCACTGGTCGGTGAGTTCTTATAGATACCCCTAAATCCCCATGTAGAAGCTTATTCATGTAAATCAAAAATTGTATGTGGAGAGGTTGGTCAAGCCCAAGCTCCTTTTTAGCCCTTTCAATTTGCTCTTGTGTTGGATGTGTTCCAACCCACATTGCAGCTGGGTTAGCTGGGATAACCCTCGCTATGAAGAATGTTATAACGCAGACTCCGAATAGGACTATGATTGAAAGCAATATTCTTCGGATTATGAAGTAGCGTAGCTTCACGGCGATGTCCACATCTTAAACATATCTGTGTGTTAAAAGGCTTATTCTTCCCTATAACAATTATACCAGAAGACTACGTGCGCGTAGGCGGGGTTGTCAACATATCCTTTCAGTGAAGCTCTTTTAGGTCTCACGTACTGCATGTCAAAGAAGAATATTGCTGGACAATCTTCTATTAATAACATTTGAGCTTGACGATAAAGTTCCTCAGCCCTGGTTCTGTTCGTTCCAGCTATGGCGAATCCCTCCTCAATCAGATGATCATATTCTGGATTATCGTAATATCCAAGGTTGAAGACTATCTCCTCTTCCGAATGGAACATCGGGCCTAGAAAAGTATAGGGATCAGGGTAATCTGGCCACCAGTACATCACAAAAATGTCTTGTCTATCCTCTGGATTTGGCGATTGAGCTAAACCCCATTGCTGTTCCCAAGGCATCCCCTGGAGCTGAAGATTTATTCCAATTTTAGCCAATTCCGCCTTTAACAATTCACCAGTCCTTCTTTCATATTCGTCCCCCGCGTTGTAAGTGTATACCAATGTGCACCACTGTGTGTCCGGATTAATCCCAACGCTTCTGAGGAGTTCCTTGGCCTTGGTTAAGTTGTAAGTGTATTGGGGTAAATCTTCTGAGTGTCCCCACAAGCCATAGGGAACCGGACCCTTAGATTGACGGGCGTTCCCCTTCATAACCGTGTTTATTATATCATTGTATGGCACGGCATAGCTAATGGCCTTTCTAACTTCAGTGATGTTCAAAGGATATTTCTCCGTGTTAAAGAATCCAAGCAGGTTCTGATAGGCGGGAGTCCTCACTATTTCTATATTTGGGTTTTGTTGGAGGGCGGCTATATCCTCATAGGGTAGCCTATCTACAAAATCCACCTCACCAGCTTCCAATTGCATCCTTGCAGTCGACCATTCTGGCACAGACTTAATAATTACCTTGTCAAAGTGTTTTCCTTCCCATCCCCCCCAGTAGTCGTCAAACTTGGCAAGCACAACCATGTCCTTTGCCTTGTCATAACTTTCAATTTTGTATGGGCCTGTCCCCAGCTCATGCCCTTCATAAAACCAATCATGGCCATACTGTTCCGTGCACTTTTCACAATAGATGTGAGCGCAATAGGCTGCAGAGGCTATTGTAAGCAGCGAGGCGGGATATTTTAAAACAAATTGAACCGTGTAATTGTTTATAACATTAATTTGTTCGACGGGATCCCAGATGTAAGATGCTCCTCTTGGACCTTGGTTGTCCCAGCCCCGCATGTTTCTTTCGATGGAGTATTTAACCGAATGCGCCGTCATTTCATGTTCGCAATGGAATTTAACTCCTTTCCTCAATGTGAAATTGTAAATTAAACCATCATCCGAAACAGACCAGCTCGTTGCGAGAACAGGGATAAAACTGTCGGTGAGCGGGTCATAACGTACGAGTTGTTCGTAGACATTATTAAACACCACAACCTCGTTGGAGTAGGTTTCGCTGGGGTCCCAAAAAACTATAACATCTGTTGTTGCATATGCATATACAGCGATTAAAGGTTTAGGAGCCGGCTTTAAAGAAAGGTAATATGCGCTGACTATTACAGCAGCAATTACAACTATTACTGCAATTAAAATTGCCTGTATTTTAGTTATGGCGCTCTTATAAATAATCCCTCTCATGGACACGCCTCGATGGCTCAATTTCTAGATAACTCTATTTAAAAATTGCGCTTGTTAAGGTTTTGAGCTGAACCTCTTAAAGGCTTACCGCACTTGAAAAACTTAAGTGCTCGGCAATAATTAATTAAACACACGTACCGTCAGTATTTGAATTGATGCGTATAAAACATTTTAATACTTTGACGATAGGTTTTGTATGTTGTGAGCTACGGTAGTAGTCAGAAAATCTTGAAATCATGAGATAATGGATGTGAAATGATGATTAAGGTTCTAAAAGAGGAAGATGTGAAAAATCTCATAACGGGTGCAACAATTTTAGGGACTGGCGGTGGAGG
>JAWAZO010000010.1:0-27199 GCA_038817565.1 Bathyarchaeia archaeon | reverse complement strand
CCAGGTGGAGTCTGCCGGTCTGGCTCCAAGGCTGGTTCACTAAAGTATAAGCTTAAGGCTTCAACAAATCATCCTTTCTGTCCAACGTTGAAAACGGTTGTGGCAGATTCCCAACTACCAGAGGAAGTTAACTCTGTCTATGAAATAGTTATTAACGGCTTAACAGTTGAGGCTGTCAAAAAGGCTATGGGAGAGGGCATAAAAGCAGCTATAAATGTTCCAGGAGTCTTGCGGATCTCCGCTGGCAACTATGGTGGAAAACTTGGGCCGTATAAGGCATTTTTGAAAGAAGTTTTGGGGTTATCATAACTCCTTATTGGTCCAATATTTTTATTTGACTCTTCGCCATGTAGCTTTATAGCCATTAAACTTTGAGTGAAAAATTTGAGCACCCCGAAAAAAAGGACGTCCCTCGAACTCTTCAGGCTAAAAAAGATACTGAACACGCTAGCTAATAAAGAGGGGCGGGGAACAGAGCTTATCTCGCTTTATATTCCACCCGGAAAGCAGATTAGCGAAGTTATGAACATGCTTAGGGAAGAGTATGGCACCGCTTCCAACATAAAATCTACAACAACCCGCAAAAACGTTCAAGACGCCATCGTTAAGGTCCAGCAGCGCTTAAAACTTTTCAAGGAAACCCCGGAAAATGGACTTGTAATATTTTGTGGAGCTGTTCCCCAAAATGGCGCTGGGAGCGAAAAGATCGAAACATACGTAATTGTACCGCCAGAGCCCATAAACATATACCTCTACAGATGCGACTCCCGTTTTCACACAGAACATCTACAAGAGCTTCTAAGGGAAAAGGAGACGTATGGCATACTTCTCATAGATGCAACAGCCGCAACTCTTGCAACACTACAAGGCAGAAGACTCGAAATAGTTAGGGAAGTAACATCCGGTGTTCCTGGAAAGACCCGTGCCGGAGGACAATCTGCCAGAAGATTTGAAAGGTTAAGGGAAATGCGTCTCCAAGAATATTTTAGGCGTGTAGGGGAACACGCCAATGAAGTTTTCCTTTCGATAGATAATTTAAAGGGCATAATAATTGGTGGACCTGGCCCAACTAAATACGACTTTGAAAAGGGCGACTACCTAAACTACCAGTTGAAGGAGAAAATTATCGACACTGTCGATACGGCTTATGTTGACGAGCAAGGTATAAAAGAAATAGTGGACAAGGCACCAGAAATTATGAGAAAAATTCGCTACATAGAAGAAAGGCAAATAATCCAGCAGTTCCTTTACGAAATTGGTCATGACACAGGTCTCGCAACTTATGGGGAAGAAGCCGTTAGAAAAGCCCTAGAAGCAGGCGCCGTTAAAGTCTTGCTGCTTTCAGAGGGTCTGGACATTGCTCGCGTGAAAGTTAAGTGCAGTGCATGTAGTTATGAAGAACAGCATACAGTTAAGAGCCCCATGCTAACAAGTTTTGAACAAAGCCTCATCGGAAAACCATGTCCAAACTGTAAAGCTCCATCCTTAAGCATAACTGAAAAGCAGGAGCTCATCGAAAACTTCGCTCAATTAGCTGAATACGCAAACACGGACGTTGAAATAATTTCAGATGAAACCGAAGAAGGGCAAATGCTAAAAAATTCCTTCGGCGGAATAGCCGCCATCCTCCGCTTCAAACTGCAAGAGCAATAATCTTCATGCTAAACCCTATTTTGATTGATACATTACATGCATGCCAAAGCAGAAAACGTAATCTTCAAATTATTTCTGTGATTTTCCACAATGAGGACAAAAAGTCACGTTTGCTGGCATATCTTTTCGGCAGAACTTACATTGTTGTTTCTCCTCAAACCATCGCGGTCTTCTAATTTCACCCTTTTTTTCATAACGCTTTGCAAAGAATATTCCAGCTTCAAATAATAGAATCATCACCGCTAGAAGCATAAAGTTTGCAAGGCCTCCCTCGCCTGGAGTGACCAGAAAAACGAGTATTAGGAGACCAAAATAAACGTACTTTCTATTTTTAGTAAGCGTTGCCGTTTGGAGTACTCCAAATCTTACGAAAAGCGTTAAAAAAATTGGAAACGTGAAGACAATTCCCGTGAGGATGGTTAAAATGAAGACAAAATAGTAAAAACTTGTTACTGAAATATAAGGCTCCGCACCGACTATTTTGAAGAAGGGTAAAAGCGCCATTAAACCATACGGAACCAAAACAAAGTAGCCAAATATTAGGCCTGCTATGAATAGTATCGCAAAGGATGTTAAAAATGGGTATAGTCCCCTTCTTTCATGCGGGTATAAGGCAGGGTCAACAAACTTATAAATTTCATAGGCTAAAACTGGTGCGGTGATAACAAGGCCAAAAAAGAAGGACGCAACAAGGTAAAGTTCAATAGGGTTAACGAACGTCTCACCTATCAGTGTAACATCCTTTGGTAAGACCTGCTCTCTTATCTTGCCTAAAATAACTGAGATTAACGGCTCATAAGAGCCGAGTGGATCTCGGAAAAAAGAGATATTAGCTGGGAAAACCATCATGAGAACTGTTGAGATTAGAAGGGTGTAAAGTACAACTTTTAGTCTTCTAACAAGCTCATACGTATGCTCCCAAAAACTCATATAAGTATCCTTGGACGTTTAGCAGCACCCTTAACACTTTTCGTCCTAGGTTTGCGGACTAGTTTTTAAAGTTTTGATGTTAGTGATGATTTCCTGGCATATCTGTTCTTTAGTTTTTCCCTCCGTGCTTATTCCAAGAGCCTTTGCTATTAACAATATCGCCTCATCATCGGAACTTTTTGATGCTTTCTTTTCCGGTGTCTCGTACAAGTATTCCCTTGACGCCCTTTCAAATTCAGCTCTTGCCCGCCCTAAGCCCCTTGCAAACTCGGGAATCTTGGAGGGTCCCCAAATCAGTATGACAACAAACGCAAGCAATATTATTATCCATTCCCAACCGGAGAGCATTCCAATCCCTCGTTTTAAAAGCATTAAGCACATATTTAAGAATTGTGCTCGAGACTTAAAATGGCTTAGAGACTACTTCTGCGCCCTACCGCAAGCGCTGCAGAAAATTTCCCCTTCATCAAGTGGCGCTCCGCAGAATCTACAACCTTTTGTCGTTGATTTCGTTGTCTGCAAAGTAGCACTTTTTAATTCGGCTATAGCTCTGTTAACATTGAATGTGAATTTTTCGATGTTTCTCTCAACTATTTCAGAAATAAGAATGCTTAAACCGGCGACCAAGAGGGTAACTCCAACCAGTTGTAACAGTATGCCAGCAAGCTCAGCAGACTGAATGTTTGGAAATACATTTGTAATGTATTCCATGAGGTTTGTTTGGTGTAAAACCAGCATTAATCCAAATAAACAAAAAACCGCCCCTATGATAAGCAGTGAGCTTCCTGTTCTTGGATTTTTCATGTAGACCCTTCTCGCTTTAAACGTTTTACTCGCGGAACTTAAATTTAATGCTTGCCTTCAACTTTTAACCTTTTGCAATCTTTAAAGCAGAAACTAGCTTTAAACCTCTTCCTCAATTTTCATGCCCTTTGTTTTCTCCATTCTCTGTGCATAATACTTTTCAGGGTCAGGTAGCTGCTTACATTTCATGTACTTGTCAACTTGGATAACCGTTAGGGCTATACTAAATGCTGTCTCTATCACCGCCTTTTTAATTGCAAGAGAGTCGTAAACTTCAAGTTCTTTCATATCGGCCACTCTGGAATTCATCACGTCAACCCCAGCTGAGACTTTGCCCATGCCATGTTCAACACGCAACTGGATAATAGCGTCTACCTCATTCATCCCAGCATTTTCTGCTAATTGCAAGGGAATACTTTCAAAGGCTTCAGCCACAGCTTCAACCACCACCTGTCTCCTATCTGAAATTTCCCTCGCATACTTTTTCAGCCTAAGCGCCACTTCCTCCTCAAAAGCTCCGCCGCCAAAGACAACGGTCGGATCCCTTGTCAACGTTATCGCTGATAAAACTGCACTTTTGACGACTCGTTCGACATCTTGCAAAAGGTATACTGAGACTCCTCTTAAAACAATATCTACGGTCTTTGGGTTTCTGCATCCCCATATAAAAAGCCACGGTTCATTTCCGACTTTTTTATGTTCTATGAGTTTTGCCCAGCCCAGATGGGAGGGATTAAGATCGTTAACACTTGCAACTGCGAATGCCCCCGTTGCTTTGGAGACTCTATCGACTTCGGGTGGGGGAAAACGCCTGATCAACATTATGTTCTGTTTAGCAACATATTCGGCTATTCTCGCATCAACGCCCTTTTCAATCATTATTACATTTGCACCTGTCTGGAGGATCTTATCCACGATGGACTTCAGGAACTTAAACTCGTCATTCTTAAATTCCCGGAATTTTTCTGGTGCTATCTCAAACTTATGGTCGTAATACCTAAACATCTTTCTTTTAGGAACTACAAGTCCTCCTTTAATTAGCGCTATTCTTGCATTTTCTATTCTTTTGGGCATGTACATGTTCGGCAATTCTCTATAAAGGGCTAGACCATCAACTAAGAAAGAATCTGTTAAACACCTTCCGTGTATGTACTTAACACCTATAACGTCAGCTCCTTCGGATACGTGCACATTTTTTAGGTCAACAATTTCAGCTGCTTGAGAAACGAGTTTAGAGAGACATTCTCTATCTTGATAGGAGAGTTTACCGGTTAATGCGTTATGAATCTGTAACCGGATAATCTCTGGGATGTCAAGGTTTAAAATGAAACCCAGCTTGTTAGATAGTTCTAAAACTTTCTTATAGGCTAGGATTAAGCCGTCTCTAATGGTGGTTGGGTGGACTCCTGCATCGGCGAGTTCTTCGCATTTTTCTAGAATTTTTCCTCCCAAAATAATTGTGGAGACTGCACCGTCACCCTTGGTTTTAGATACACTATACGCGGCACCAGCCATCAACTGCGCAACTGGATGCTCTAAACCCGCCTTTTTAAGTATCGTCTTTAAATCTGTTGTTACAAATGTTAAATTGTATTTGCCTTCTTGGGCCAAAATGAGTTTGCTCATTCTTCTCGGTCCAAGAAGACTTTTAACAAATTCAACCATCACTTTGGCTACGGTCACGTTTTCATGTAATGCATTCTTCCCCTCTTTTATGATAGATCCCTTTCTTAATATGTTGGCTGGCTCAGGCGTCGGAATTCTTTCATGGCTGAGCGGTAGCCTTGTTTGATCAATCTTTTCCCACTTGACCATTAAACACCCGTCACTTTTTGACTAACCAATTGGCTATATCCACGTTTTAAGTTGTTTTCATTGTTGAAAAGTTTTAAATGTGGAAAGGCTATATGGAGATTTCGGTGAATCAAGTTGAGGATCTTAAAAGAAACCGAATTGAAAGACATTGTTTATGGCGCTACCTTGCTGGGTGCTGGCGGCGGCGGTTCACCGGAAAATGGAATGCAAGTTTTGGAGAGCACCTTCAAAATTGCCAAGGAAGTTAAGATGGTTGATCCGGAGGAAGTTCCAAACTACAGCATGCTTTGTGTTGTTGCTGGTATGGGTGCACCTGAAGCCCTTTTAAAAAGAGGGTGGGAGGACGAGGACATTCCAGCGCTTAAGGCTCTTGAGGCTGCTGTAGGTAAAAAAATGGATTTCATAATAGCTGTTGAAACTGGAGGCTTTAATTCCATAACCCCAATACATGCGGCGGTTGCAAGCGGGGTTCCAATAGTTGACGGAGACGGTGTGGGAAGGGCAATTCCCCAGCTTGAAATGACAATGTTCTCCGTTCACAATTTACCAATAGCCCCCGTTACCGTGGCTGATCCTTACGGGAACTATGCTGTTCTATATCCCATAAATCCGCCGATGGCTGAGAAGATGGCTAGAGGAATAACTGTTGAGTTTGGCATGAAAGCCGGTTTAGCCTGTCACCCGATGACTGGTTGGCAGATGAAAAAGGCTGTCATAGCGAAGACTTACACTATGGCTGAAAAGGTTGGAAGAGCTATTAGAGAAGCCAAAGAGAAAAAGAAGGACCCCGTTGAGGCTGTCGTTAAAGTAACCGGCGGATGGAAACTGGCTCAAGGAAAGGTTAAGAAAAAAGAGGTTGAAACTAGAGGAGGCTTTGACTATGGAAAAGTCTACGTTGAAGATGTAAGAGTTGATTACAAAAACGAAAATATGATCGCCTGGAAAGATAAAAAACCCATTGCAATAGCACCGGATTTAATATGCTGGTTATCAACCGACGGTCGACCCCTCACTAACGCAGATATTAAAGAGGGCTTAGAAGTGGCAGTTATAGGCATAAAAGCAGATGAGCGATGGAGAAAACCAGAAGGGTTAGCCGTATTCCGTCCAGTTTTAGCAGAACTCGGCTACACAGGAGAATACATACCAATTGAAAAATTGTTAAGGTGAAAGAGGGGATTTACGTCTTCAAAATCGAAAGTTTTTTAAAATAGAAGTTTTGATTAAGTGTTCATACGTGGTGATTGGATGAGCGAAACGGGAGAAGACGAAAAGACGCTGATTAAAGACAAAAAAGGCCTGACACGCAGACAATATTTGGCTATTGCTGGAGGAGCTATTGCCGCGGCGGCGGCAGGTGTAGCTGCATATTACTTGACACAAAAGCCACCAACGCCTAAAAAAACCATAAGATACTTGGGGCATCCGTTTTGGTTGCCAGAAGATGGAATTGCTGAATTTGAGAGAACACGTCCCAACGTGAAAGTGGAGGCTACATACGTAGACTTCTATCTAGTCGGTGAACGGCAACTAGCCGATCCCTCCTCTTGGGATATCGGCGGTAGTGGTAGATCAAGACCACTAGTTACACATAAACTGCTCAAGGAGATTCCACGTGAAATGGCGCCGAGATGGCAAGAAGGAAGGGCAATCGGTTACTTCCTCCACGCAGACCAATATTTCCCATATGAGATGGCGAAAAGATTTGATGAACTACTTTGGGCTGATGAAGAGAGAACAAAGCTGTTAGGCGTGCCAAACATGTGTGGATGGGAATCTCAGAATTACCTCCCAGAATATTTGCCTTACGAAGAGAAAGGCGATGAGTTATCGATGTCTTTTGAAGAGTTATGGAACCCGGATTATAAAGGACATGTAGCACTAATAGATGAAGGCTTCGACAATTTCTCCAGATTCGCCAACTACCTAGATTACCATCAGATGATGACGTTTTCTGGACCAGTCTCAAATCTGACCCCACAAGAAGTCAGCGCGGTTGCAGAATTTATGCGACCAATATTTGAATCTGGTCAAATAAAGAGCTTCTGGAGTAAATATGGTGACATAGTTGCTATGATGTCATCTAAAGAGATATGGCTATCGGTAAGCTGGGTTCCAGTGTCGCTTGACTGCAGAAAAGCTGGTGTACCAGCGTATCACGCTGCAATAATTGAAGGACCATGCTTCTGGTATAACCTCTCTATGTTGTCAAAACAAGGAAATCCAGACGTTTATAACGAAGCTGTTGATCTGGCTCACTTTCACCTTGAACTCACAATTCAAAAACTATATGCAAAACAGCTTTACACAAGCTGTGCACCATACTGGGACGACCTCAAAGAGGCCATGGGCAAGGAGTTCTTCGAATGGTTCCATGACGGCAAAGCAACATACAAGCCTATCGACGAGATAATTCAAGAAATATGGCCTGACAAACAAGAGTTCTGGAATTTACCTGAAAGACTACAGAATGGCCTCTTCCTTCCAGAAATATACTTTAAGCATTTCTGGACGGGTGAACCTCCTAGGACAGGAACACCTCATCCGCGTGGAAATAAGAGAGATCTCGGGAGTATAGCATTTAAGCATCAAGTAACAAGATGGTTCTTGTCACCTGATCTTCCAGATTACAACGATGAATATGTGGCTAAGTGGGAGGAACTCAAAGCTCGCATTCCGGTGTAACGGTGCTGCTCTGCGGTGGGCCTTATGGGGCTGCAAGATATATTAGCGAAATACTCAAAATATCTACTTCTTGTCCCAGGCCTCATAATCTCCCTTTTTGTGACAATAATTCCCTTATCAATTTTAATCCCAATAAGCTTTTACAAGTATCGTTTTCCATACATAATACCCGAGTTTACCTTAGATAATTACATTAAATACTTACTTTCAGAGAGAACAGGAACAATCTTACTTAACACCTTTGGTCTATCTGCGTTAACATGCCTGTTCTGCTTCGCTGTTGGTTATCCATTTGCATATACTTTAGCCTTTAAAATAAAAAGCACAAGAGTGAGAACTTATATTACAAGTCTTTTGATGGTTCCTTTTCTTATAGACTGGAGCATCCGCACAGTAGCATGGATATCCATATTAGGTGAACGAGGATTAATTAACTACTTCCTTATCACAACCGGACTAAGTAGTGTTCCACAAAAATTCCTATTTAGTCCAATAGCACTAATTATTATATGGCTACAAACGTACACGTTATTCATGATATTTCCCATATACCTTGCCATGCAAAGAATATATCCCGACTACATCTGGTCAGCACAGCTTTTAAGAGCTCCTCCGCATCGTGTGCACTACGAGATAGTATTTAAACTCTCAAAACCTGGAATAGTAACAGGATTCATTTTCGTCTTTGTTTCAACGCTAGGAGATTTTGTCACTCCAAGCCTTTGGGCAGGAGGGATACAGACACTGGGCTTGTCAATAGCTTCATACGCTGGAAACTATCTTTGGCCGCAAGCTGCTGCGATGTCTTCGATCATGTTAATCATAACTCTAGCCGCGCTTATCGTCTTGATTAAGATAGGGGGAATTAAAAAACTTGTCTATGAGAGGTGATAAGCGATGAAAATTTTAGATAAACTACTAAAAATTTTTGTAGCTGCGTTTATAGCGTTCATATATTTGCCTGCCTTTCTCGTTATATTGCTTTCTTTTGAAAAATCCTCATCAATAGCTTTACCTATCACAGGATTTACGCTCGATTGGTACATTAAAAAACCAATAGGATACGAAACTCCTGCATTCATCTCTTTATATTATGATTACCGCTTTTGGGAAGCTTTACAGAATTCTGTGTTTGTATCGTTTGCAACGGCCTTACTTACAGGACTTTTAGTAACGGCAAGCGCCTTGGCCTTAAGACATAGAGTTAAGGGAAGAGACATGCTATTTTACATACTCTTACTTGGATTCATAATCCCAGGTGTCATGCTAGGACTTGGAAATACTTTCCTTTACAGTACGCTAGGTCTAGAAAAAACGTTCTGGTCAGTTGTTTTGATTAACGTGGCATATATAGTACCTTTCGGATTAATTCTTATGATGGCCCGTTTTGATCCAGATTTAATGGAGTATGAACATGCTGCCAGCGCTTTGAAGGCAAGCCCCGTTAATGTTTTCCGCACAATAACGCTTCCATTAATAAAGTGGGAAGTTATCTCTGCAACAATCTTTGGCTTTCTTTTGTCATGGGGTGAACTAATTCGAACACAGTTCATGCTAAAGGGAACAGGCACACTATCAGTTTTTATATATACTCAACTTTCAGTATATCCACTCACGCCAAAATGGTATGCCGCAGGAACGTTGATATCCATAATAGCGTTTGTTGGACTAGCAATCTTTGCATTTATTCTCTCTCGTGGCCCTCGGTCATAAACAAGCTCTCTCAATCACCGCCCAAAAATTTGCATTGTTTTAAAATTTTGGATTGTTTTCTTGGAGAAAAGCTTTTATAGAGATCAATCGCTAAATTGTAAGACTTAAAATTGCAAATGAGGAAGTTAATGAAAATGTCTGAACGTTGCGAGTTTGAACTTGTTAAGCTGTGTACTACAACGAGTCGGCCTGAAACGAAGAAGTTATGAAAAGGAGGATTTACATGGGCAAAATAATACAAGCAAAAGATTTAGTAAAATGGTATGGTAAGACTGTCCTAGCTCTCAACAAGGTTTCTTTTGATGTAGACGAGGGGGATTTTTTCGTTATCATTGGTCCCAGTGGATGTGGCAAAAGCACTTTAATGAAAATAATGGCTGGAATACTTGATTATGATAGTGGGGAGCTTTATATAGATGGCAAAAACATGAAAGGTGTGCCACCGCATAAACGTGAAATTTCTATGATGCTTGAAACGTATGCCGTTTTCCCACATATGAGCGTGTTTGATAACATAGCTTTTGGCTTAAGAATGCTCGGTAAGGATAAAGAATATATTAAGCGTAAAGTCAAAGAGGCCCTTGAACTTGTTCAAATGAGTGGTTTTGAAAATAGAAGTCCCTTAGAGCTCAGTGGGGGGCAAAGACAAAGAGTTGCTCTAGCGAGGTCAATTGTCATAGAACCCAAGGTTCTTCTACTTGATGAGCCTATAAGCCACGTAGACTATATGCTCCAAAGAAGGTTAATGGAAGAGTTCAAAATCCTACACAGAAAATTGGGCATTACGTTTGTTCTAACAACTCATGTTCAGGAACATGCCCTAACGCTAGCTGACACTATGATGGTTATGAACACCGGTGTCATAGAGCAAATTGGGAAACCAGATGAGATCTATCGGAGGCCAAAGACCGTTTTCGCTGCTAGGTTTGTCGGTGATATAAACCTAATACCTGGGGAAGTTTCCTCGTCAACGGGGAAAGAATATATCGTGAAAACTGAAATAGGTGAACTTAAATCGTCAGTTCAGAATAATGAACCTGACTTGGTGGGTAAAAAAGTCGCGTATGCCATCAGACCCGAGTTCATCGAAGTCGAGAATCATGTTAAAACATTAGAGAACAAGCTAAAAGGTAAGTTCGTAAGATATTACTATCATGGAAAATATGTTGAGTGCGTCTTCAGCGTAAAGGGCAGAGTCGAAGTTAAAGTATCTGTTCCTCCGGAAAAAGCAATTAACCTACAACTTGATAATGAATATACCGTTGGGTGGCGCTCAATTGATAGCATACTTTTGGAGAAACCAAGTGTTATAGAGGGACTTAACATTGAAGAAGTTATCTATGGAAAGTAGTGCCCCAGCTCCTCCATTTCCATTTTTAGCATGTGATACATCACCTCGCCTTTGTGAAATTTTTATAGTCACAAATAACAATTACAATATTCCTTAAGGATGTGAAACCATGAAGAAAATTCTGGATATTCTTCCTATATTGTATAGTGACAGTCTCGAGGAGGGTATGAAAGATCGGAAGAAACTCGCAGAGGAAGTAAGCCGATGGACTGGAGGAAACATTACAATTGAACCAGTATGCCTTGAAAAGGGAACCGCCTCAATAGAAGGATTTTTCGATGATGCACTTAATGTGCCATATGTTCTTCAACGGGTTAAAAAGGCTGAAGAGGAAGGCTACGCCGCGGTTGTAATTGACTGCTTCATGGATCCAGGATTAGAAGCTGCACGAGAACTTGTTAACATACCAGTTCTAGGAGCCAACGAATCTGCATGCCACCTGGCCGCCCAAATAGCCCACAAATTCTCCGTCATAAACATTCTACCAGAAACCGAGAATGGCATAAGGTTAACAATGACAAAAAATGGCACCATAAACAACCTCGCTTCCCTTGTGACGATAAACATTCCAGTACTAGACCTTGAAAAAAAACGCAAAGAAAGCATAAAGACAATAGTTAAGGCATCAGAAAAAGCCGTAAAGGAAGATGGAGCCTACGCCATAGTTTTCGGATGTACAGGAATGTCCTCCCTACTTGAAGAGGTTAAGGAAAACTTGAGGGTAAAGGGCATAAATGTTCCTGTAATTGAGCCTCTGAGAGCCGCAGTTTTCAACGCCGTAATGTGGATTATGCTAGGGATTTCTCAAAGCAAAGAAGCATATAGACCGCCGAGATCAAAACTAAGAAAAATCGATGTAGAACTGTGATTATTTAGAATAAATATTTCTTTCCTCAATTTTCATTTTTCTTTTTTCTTTATTTGATAAAAAGAAGAAAAAATTAAAAGTGGGGTTAATAGCCTAAGCTTTTCCTAACTTTTTGGCTAATTTGACAAGTTCTGGATGGATGACTTTGCCCTTATCTGTTATTTGAACGTTGTCAAGCCATACTGATGAGTTTAGACATATGCCATCAGTGTGGGACGCTGCAGGTCTACCGTTTGGAGGCAGTAGCATTGGTCCAACATTGCCTATTCCCCATTCGGTGCAGCCCCAGATCCGTTCATCTTCAAGGCATACTCCTGTAAGTTTGGCGTTCGGATGGAATCCGTAACAAACGTGAGCCATTAGAAACATGTTTGGATCATTGAAGCTCTTCAACCAAGCCTCGAACTCAATGGCTTCCTTTCCACCCTCAATTTTGGTGATTTTATCTTTTTCCACGTGAAGTTTTACTGGCTCTTTCAAAAGCCCAAGAGGTACCAGCGAGCCGTCGAAAACTATTGTTCCGTTTACAGAGCCAACCTTCGGCGTCCAGGCTATTTGTCCAGCTAAGAAGTGAGGTCCGGGCGTGTCCGCATATCCAACTTCAACGTTCACAGGGTTTTTAGGATCCATTTCAAAGCTAACATCGGTGCCAGCAGGAGTTGTTATGCGCATTTTTTTGGCTTTCCGCGTCATATCCGCAACTTTCTCTTGGAATTCTTTTAGAACAGGGAAGTTTACACGGCCTATACAGCGTATCATCATGTCAGTGTCCATTTCAACTAAGCAGAGATACCTCAGCTTTTTGTTCTCTTTTATTGCAACGTCCCAAGGAGTTGAATAAAGCAACCACTTAGCGTTGAACTCTACCCAAGCATCAGCCTCCTTTAATGTTGCTGTCAAAGACTTAAGGGGCAACATTGGATCAGCTGCTTTCCCAATTCCTAATGGAGATGGATGCCAAAAGATCACAGGCTTTGCATCAACTGCAAAAGCCGCCCTCGCAGTGGCTTCAACAACCCTCATGTCTGTTTCTGTGTCAGCGGTTATTATAAACTCTTCACCAGCCTTCAGCTTAAATAGTTCCCTCACAAGGATGTCTGCAGCCTTTCCAAGCTCAAACTCATAAAGCTTTGACATTTCTCTCACCAAACACAATTTTTGGAAATAGTTCTGTGCTTGTGAACGCATAAAAATTTTTCCTTAAAATCTAAATTCAACGAATGTTCAAAATAGTGTTGGGCTTCAAAGTAATAGTTGCAGCTGTTCTTGAATAGGAAACTTTTCCTGCTAAAGGTTGAGAGTGACGTTTTGTGCGCGCGAGATTCGAGCTCAAAATTTTAGTGGACCGGGCGGGATTTGAACCCGCGACCTCAGCGATGCCAACGCTGCGATCATTCCAGGCTGATCTACCGGCCCAAAATGTAAACGTTGCGAGACGTTTATTAAGGATTTTGCTTCGGAATAGTTTAATATTTTGGCGGCATCCTAGTTTGTTGGAGGTCACCGCGTTGGCTGGGATTGTTCTTGTTAGGGATGTTATGTCGAAAAATGTCCGTGTTGTACGTCCCGACTCGAGTGCTAAAGAAGTTGTTGCTACAATGAACAAGTTTGACATAGGCTCTGTTGTGGTTGTTCAAGGCGGAAGACCTGTTGGAATAATTACTGAGCGGGATATTTTGAGGAGAATTGTTGAGCCTTGCTTGGCACCGGAGACTTTGACGGCTAGGCAGATTATGACAAGCCCTGTGATAAAAATTGATGAGAATGCGAGCATAAATGAGGCTGCCAAGTTAATGGCGAGGAAGGGTATTAAACACCTCCTAGTCACTAGAAACAACGATGAGCTTGTGGGCATTATCACGTTTACGGATATTGTAACAAAGGTTCCAGACATGCTAAGTATATTAGAGGAGCTTGTAAGACCCCACAGCTGCAAATACTAACGTTAGGCTGATTTAGCGGAAGAGGAAAACTGTTGAAGATTTTGGAGATGAACCTTAAAAAGGGCTTTGTAAAGGTTATCCCGGAAACTTTTGATGATTTATGGCATCTCTACAACGTTATTTATAAGGGCGACGAGGTTTACGCTTACACGTCGCGGGAGATAAAACAGGACGAGAAATACTCTAGGGGAAAGCGGGGCGAAAGAGTTTCGGTGTTTTTGGGTGTTAAAGTTGAAAAGGTTGCTTGGGATAAACTTCTTGGAAGACTGAGGGTTCATGGAATAATATGTTATGCACCAGAAATGATTCCCATAGGTGCACATCACACGTTGAATATTACCTTAAATTCACCGGTAACAATTGTAAAGGAGGAGTGGGCAAGCCATCATCTTGAGAGGCTGGAAATTGCAAGAAAATCTTTAGAAAAACCCATCATTATACTGGCAATAGACGATGAAGGCTTTGCTATAGCCACAACAACCCAATACAGTGTTGAAGTGAAAGTGGAGGAGCGAACAAGACTTCCAGGAAAACTTGAAGCTGAAAAAAGGAGCGCGGCCATCAAAGACTTTTTCCAAAACGCATTAAACAATTTACGCCAAATCTGGAATGAAACCCGCAATCCAATCGCCATAATCGGTGTAGGTTTCATTAAAAACGACTTTGCAAAGTTTTTGGAAAAAGAAGACCCAGAAATAGCCAAATCAGTTGCCGACATAAAAAGCGTAAACAGCAGCGGCGTCGCAGGCATTTATGAGGCTATACGTTCTGGGGTTCTCACAAAGACTATGAGACATCTGAGGGTTGCTGAGGAAACCGAAGTTGTTGAAGAAATTCTGAAAAGGCTCGGTAAAGGCGAGCGAACAGTGGCTTACGGTTTAGATGAGGTTCGTAAGGCTACGGAATATGGAGCCGTTGATGTACTTGTTTTGGCTGACACGACATTACGGGGGGCAGAGGACAAGGAGCGCTTATCCTTGGAGCATCTAATGAAGGATGTTGAGCAGAAAGGCGGGAAAGTCATGGTTATAAGCACAGAACACGAAGCTGGGGCAAAACTTGTTGCATTGGGCGGAGTGGCTGCCCTTCTAAGGTTTACACTGCCAATGCGATCGGCTTAAACGGTTTTCAGTCTCCTTCGAATGGCTGGATTTTCTTCCGCCAATTTTTTCAAAGCTAACTCGAAGGTTTCGCCTTCAGCTAACTCCTTTTCGAGGAAAACACCGGTTCTGCCCACTTCGTCCCTTCTCAGAAGGGCGTGAACCCTATCAAGAACCGTTTCCACAGAAATCTTCAACATTTTGGCAACATGTTCTTCTCGGCCAACTACCCCGCTTTCTCTATGTCCTTTCTCGGTGGGCTCAATGAGCATTAGACGTTTATCTACACCGGCAACTCGTACTCCAGCTTTTAAAACTTCAAGCGTTGCTTCACCGCCGAACTTGTAAAACTCCCTTTCGATCCTGCGCATGTTCATCAATGGGAATGAAACGCTAGTCCTTTCGTCGATTTCTATGTAGCCTTTCATTGCGTATGCGGGTGTTGCCTGTACAACGAGTCGCCTGTTTATTTGTATGCCTGCTTGTTCAAGGGCTGTTTCGATTATAAAAGATGATGGTGGGTGTGGTATGAAAACGTCAACATCACTTTTTTCTGTCACATCTCCTCTTGCAATACTGCCGTGGGTTATGGCTTCTATGTTAAACTTTGCAAGCGCCTCCATTAGCCGCAAGGCCTTTGCCCTAAGCTTCTCAAGCAGCGCCCAATGTTCAGTGCTGTAAACGACTTCTAGAAATTCTGGAAGCTTTGAAGGTTTCTTAGCCATACTATTCAACCATTAGATATTTTGTTTATCCTTGAAAACTCTTCTGTGTGTTTAAGAAGTGTTAAATTTTGCCTTGGAAAGTATTTCCTTGGCAACCTTGCGGTGCTTGGAAGACTGATTAAAGTGGAGAATGCTAAAGGCGAAGCACTCTGCAGCATCTGTAAACGAAAGGAAGCCTTTTTCTTTAGACCATATTCCGGTGAGAAGCTCTGTAAAGGCTGCTTTGTTAAATCAATTGAGAACAAGGTTAGAACCACCATAGCCAAGTATGGTATGTTTGAATTTGACGATAGAATAGCGGTGGCTGTTTCGGGCGGGAAGGATAGTTTGAGTCTCTTGCACATTTTATCCAAAATAGAGCGGGACTACCCAAAAGCTTCGCTTGTTGCGGTTTCTGTGGATGAAGGAATTGCTGGATACAGGGACGAAGCGCTAAAAATTACCGGGGAAAACTGCAGAAAACTTGGTGTAGAGCATTACATAATTTCCTTCAAGGAGCTTTATGGTTTTGCGCTTGATGAAATTGTTGTAAGGTTGAGAAGCAAAGGTGAAAGTGAGTTAACGCCATGTGCCTATTGTGGCGTTTTAAGGAGGAAGGCGCTAAACATAATTGCTAGAAGGGTTAATGCCGACAAGCTTGCAACAGCCCACACATTAGATGATGAAGTCCAAACAGTTTTGCTTAACATGCTTCATGGAGACCCTTACCGAATAGCGAGGGAAAAACCAGTGACTGATGAGACTCATCCAAAACTTGTTGTGCGGGTAAAGCCCCTCTGTGAAATTCCGGAAAAGGAAACGGCACTCTATGCCTACATCAAAAAGATAAAGTTTCAAAGCCTTCCATGCCCCTACGCCCCAGAAGCCCTAAGGAATGATGTGCGAAACTTTCTAAACAGAATGGAGGAAAAACACGCTGGCATAAAATACACACTTTTTAAGGCGGCGGAAAAACTTAGGCCAGCTATAGAAAAGATCGAAAAGACGGAAATTTTGAGAGAATGCAGCGAATGCGGGGAGCCAACAACACAAATAGTGTGCAAGGCTTGTGAAATGCTCCAGAAAATTAGGGGCTGAAACCGATACTCTAATAAGTTTAGGGCTTTAACCATTGAGGATTGATGAATGATTTAATTGCAATTTCGGCATCAGTGACGGCTGTAAGCCTCATCGCCTTCATAGGAATAATCTTCATAGGATTAAAAGAGAATAAACTGAAACGCTTAACAATGATTTTGGTAGGCTTTGCATCAGGCACTCTCATAGGCGGAGCATTCCTTCACCTTCTCCCGGAATCCTTAACGTCTGGAAATGATGCAACAACTGTCTTTTGGTACGTTATAGTCGGGATAGTTTCGTTTTTCGCATTGGAAAAGTTTCTTTACTGGCGCCACTGCCACGAAAAGGAATGCCCAACCCACACCTTCGTGTACCTAAACCTTGTCGGAGATGGAATCCACAATTTTATTGATGGAATGGTCATAGCCGCAACTTTTATGAGAAGCCTTGGACTAGGTTTTGCCACGACTTTGGCGGTGATTTTCCACGAGGTTCCCCAAGAAATTGGCGACTTTGGCGTTCTGGTTTACGGAGGATTGAGTACGAAAAAGGCATTAACCTACAATTTCGTTTCAGCAGTGACCGCCATTCTAGGGGCGTTAGCAACCTATTTTCTGGCTTACCTTAGAAGCATAGAAGCTCTTCTAGTTCCTTTCGCCGCTGGCGGTTTCATCTACATAGCGGCTACAGATCTTATGCCAGAACTCCATAAAAAGCCGCATGCTGGCGAGTCAATTGTTCAACTCTTCGTAATCCTTCTTGGAATAGGGCTGATGGCTTTCCTTAAAATAGCCTTTGAAGCCTAGCCTTTCCGTGTTTTGCGGCTTTCTCCTTTAACTTACGCAGTATCATTGATGCTTCATTAACTTTTTCGGCAGAAGCAACTTTCTTAGCCTTTTCCAGCAAAACTCTTGAACCACAGTAAGGGCAAGTCCTAGACTTTTGACTTGCTTTAGCCAGAAGGTAGCCTCCACATTCACCGCAGACAACAATTATGTAGTTTGCCAATGTCTGCTCGCTCCGAAAACCTTTTCACTAAACTGGTAAATAACGCTTAATGCTAGAGGGTTCTAATGAGCACCGGAGAGACAAAGCTGGAAAAATCAGCAGACCTAAAGCAGTTGGTGATACAATATTTTAGAAAGAAGGGCTACAAAGTGGAGGAGAACGTCAGTCTCGAAGGCTATAGGGGGATACCCCGAAACTTCGACCTGGTAATCCAGAAAGGTCGCCTCACACAAGGTGTCTGGATTAAAGACTGGAAGAGAACAATAGGCATAAACGTTATAATAAACCTTGACAAAGCCTCGGAAGAGGTAGGATTGCCCAACCCCGTCATAGTCGGAGAAAAATTCAGCGACCACGCAAAGGCCTACGCAAACAGAAGAAAAATAATGATTTTAACGACAAGGCAGATTTTACAGAGCGTAAAAGCATAAAGACAAGACAGTAAGCGTTCTTTAAATCCGCAAATATTCGTTTAGTAACCCTTCGCTTTCCAGTTTTCCAAGCCAATCAACCACGCCTATACGGCACTTTTTAGAACCGTTTAAAATTGACAGAATATCTTCGACGGCTTCTTCAACGCTTTTCCCGGTGACATCGATTTCGCAAACCTTCCTTTTTCCATATGCGTTCAATGCATCGACCAAGCAGACATCCAGAATTTCAGAAGCCAAATTCTCCCATAACTTATTGCCGGAAAACCCGGCTTTTTCCATAAAACCTCGCAGCTCAACTGGGTCACGTCGCAAAACAAAAGCATGTGTCACAAGCTTTTTCGGAACTACATTTGCAGCGTAATGCCCATCTATGATAATACTTTGTTCGCCAACTTCACTTATGAGCCCACTAACAGCCTTTTTTAAGCGTTCTTCATCAATAACTAAGGAGCCACCCCTTCTTTCATCTGCACCTATAACAAGGTTATTTTTTGTGGCAAGTTCCGTCAAGTTCACATAAACGGCATTAAGCCTCGCGGCAAGCAAACGCGCCACGGAAGTTTTCCCAACGCAAGGTGTTCCAGTGATCAGGATAACAAGCTTGCTCAAAGCAGACATCCATCATCACCAGCATAAATGCTTTACAATGAAATAAATCTTCCAAAACTTTTATTGCATAGCTTGATGCATGAAATCTTAGGGCTGGCGAGTTGGCGTGTGGCCTTCGAGCCTCCAGATGGAGGCTTGAGGAAACTCCGCCCACACGTAGAAGTGCAACGCCCGCAAGGGCGTAAGGCGAGAGCCTTGGCAACGGAGCAGAAACGAAACGTCCACCCAGACAGATGCCCATGAGGCATGCTAAGTTGTCGAGAATGCTGGGTGGAAACGGTGAAACGGCCGTCCTGCACGTGGAAAGGGCAAACAAGCGCTGATGAAGCCTCTACCCGAAGCGCAGGTAGCCCGATTAGCCGAATGCCACATAAAACAGAAGGCGGGTTACAGCCAACACGCCAGCCCTATAAATAACACGCTAGTTTAATGGTTTATCTACTTTTTTAAGAGTGGGCTGTTAATTGAGTGTATTGAATCGTGAGAAGTAATATTTAAATCAAAAGCGAACATATCAGTAATTGGAAATGGAGGGAGCGCATTGTCACAAAATAAGCAAAAGTTAGAGGAAAAAACTGTGGCTATTGTCGGTTTTGGGCATCAAGGGGGAAGAAGGAAGCAGGGCAACACCGTGTATGTGACTGAGGAGCAGACAAAAACCGAGATTAAAGATACAAGGATATCGGTTTCCATAACGAAAACAGCTACAGTTGACGACTACACCACCGCTGAGCTAAGGAGGAAGTACCGCATAGACAAGTATGATCTTCATCCGGGATACGTTTTTCCAGAATCTGTGCGTTCCCTCATACCAAAGAACACTCCCGAATACGTGGACAGAGGCTTTAACTATGTTGAAAGAATAGTACGCGCGTTATATTATTTCAAACAATGCGCTTTGGTTGGTCCCAGCGGAACCGGAAAAACCCACATAGTCTATTTAATCGCTGAGTTATGCGGGCTTCCAATTTGGGAAATCAACTGTGGTTTGCAGACTTCTGCTTATGACCTATTTGGGCGTTATATCGGCCTTGGAAAAGAGAACTGGATTGACGGGCAGATTGTGATGTGGTGCAGAAATGGGGGCATCTTATACCTTGACGAGGCCAACATGATGAAACAGGATATAGCCTC
Organism: Bathyarchaeia archaeon; assembly: GCA_038817565.1. Classification (GTDB taxonomy): domain Archaea; phylum Thermoproteota; class Bathyarchaeia; order Bathyarchaeales; family Bathycorpusculaceae; genus JAGTQI01. The sequence continues at coordinate 7,368 of JAWAZO010000010.1, read as the reverse complement.
AAGACTAAACCCAGTTCTAGACACAAGAGGACACATAGTCCTAACAGAGAAGGATAATGAGATTGTAAAGCGTCATCCATATGGTTACTTGATAATTTCAATGAACCCCTTCTCAGCAGAATTCGTTGGAACAAAGCCATTAAATGCTGCTTTAAGAAGGCGAATGTCGGTATGGATAAACTTTGACTATCTGAGCGTTGGAGACAAAATAGCCCCAGAAGAAGTGGAGCTGATTGTGAAGAGGACGGGCATTGATGCAAAAACTGCAGAAAAAATAGTCCGAGTGGGCGCTGAGCTTAGGAGGCAATATAAAAATGGCGACTTGCCTTATGGGCCATCACCCGGTGACTTAATCAATTGGGCAACATTAATAGTTGATGGAAGCCCACCTATCGAGGCAGCGGTGGAAACAATCGTGGGAACCACGAGCGATGATGTGGAAATTCAAGCGGCAGTAAAGCGAGTAATCGAATCCATATTTGGTTCATCTTAAAATGGGTTAAGCCTTGAACTTTTTTGATTTTGCCTGGTCAACAGCCCTTCAAGTTACAAAGAAATCCTACAATGAACTTAAAGTTCTTCTTCATGATGACTTGAGGTATCCCTATCTTGGAAAAGATGAAAAAGGATACGTCCTCCATTTAATCAAACCGTTAAGGCTGGACGACAACAATGTTGCCTTCCAAGGTCTAAAATTTAACCTTCAAAATCCAACCCATAGGAAGATTATTTGGTACTTGTTTAAAGCGTCCGTTTACCATCTTAGTTTACATGCCTTATTGTCAGACTTCTCCATCTATTCACGTTGGGCGAGGGGGAAACAACCGAGCCTATCCACATTCGCTGTTAGCATCGTTGAAGATGCCGTGATCAGTAAAAACTTGAAGCACTCTTTTAAGTGGATGCTTCCAGAAATAGCTTATGCGAACGTTATCTCATACCTTCGAATGAAAAGCGCCGAGGAACTTTCAAACGACATTTCGCGTGTTATGACTTCAACTCTCTTAAATTACAGTATTGGGAAGGTTAAGGGGACACTTAAAAACGAAACACTAACAGAGATTGAAGCCATAACATCCATACTGCAGAAAATTCAAGAAAACCCAACCGTGAATGAAAAGATAGATTGCGCAAACAAAATTTACGATACATTGTCCCTTTTCGGTCAAACTGTTGAAGTTCCATCGCTTTTATACGCTGAAAGTCATGGAACAAATGACTTATTCTATAAGGATAAACTGCCCAGAGAAGACGAAATACATAACCTCTTAATTGAAGCATTGCAAACAGCTGATCCGGAATTTGGTGACGAGCAAAAACTCAAGGCAACATTGCAATCTTTAGATGGAAGCGACGCAGACCGCGCTTTAACTGCGTGGCTGGAGCGTGAAAAGTCTCAAATTAAAATTTTGAATAGTTACAGGGAAAGCGGGAGAGATACAGAGTTTGAGGATTTCTCCTTTCCAGTTGAGGACTATGCTGAATTTCAGAGACGTAGGGAAATTCTAAGCAGTCCCATTAGGCGAATTCTCCATCAATTAAGGCTTCTAAAAAACATTAGTGGCGAAGACTTTAAGCAGGAAAGCGGCTTCGTGGACTTACAAGAGGCTATACAAGTTATTGCCAGCAAGAGCCAGCGAACAGACATTTTTGTTCGCGAGGAACTTCAAACCAGAGAGGATGCATGGTCCATACTTATCGATGCAAGCCACAGCCTAAACATGTTTAAGGGTGAGGTTAGGGGTATAGCCCTCTGCTTAGCCGAAGTGGCCAGAATGCTCATTCTCAACCAAAACTCTTGGGGAATGTATGCCTTCAACAACAAATTTTACGTAATAAAAGACTTTACTGAAAAGTACGACGCCCGTGTCAGAGCAAGAATAGGCGGCTTAACTCACGGCGGCTTCACTTTTCTGCCAGACGCCATTCTGCTAGCGGCTCAAGCTTTGATGCGTCGCTTGGAAGAGGCACGAGTACTGGTTGTGGTTTCAGACTTTTACCCCTCAGGGTACGATGACGTGGAGGAGAAGCTTAAAGAGAACATAAGAAAGGTTGAGCGAATGGGTGTTGGCATAATAGGCATAGGCGTCAACAGCACTGCTGTTAAACGTTACATTAGGACGCATTGTGTTGTGGAAGACCCCTTTGATTTAATGAAAAAGTTTACTAAAGCATTCTTAGAATACAGTGCAAGCTAAGTTAAACTGACAGCATTTCTATAACTGTTTTATCACCGAGAAATCGGCGATAAACTTGAACCTTTCTTCCTCCAACTGCTTTTTTGGCTTTACAGCTATCTTTTCTGGGATTCCGTCGTGTATAAATGTAACATAGACCATGTTTTTTCCTAAACCGTAACGTTCCAGTTCCGCAAGTGAAGCCTTAACCTTCTCAAGTTTGTCGAGTTTACTCTTAAGCTCTTCAACCGCCTCAAAAATTATTTCCACCTCACCAAAATCGTCGGCACAGAGCATTATATCCTTAAATCTGACCCATTCTGTTGAGGTGAGTTTCTCTTTTCTCTCGCCCTTTCTTCCACCACTTCTTAGAATCTTCTGTAAATCGGATGCCCTTTTTGTCCACTCTGGATTTTTAGAGGCTTCCGGGCTTCTTAATAGAGTTCCAAGCCATTGGCTGTAGTCGTCCAGCAAAGTTTTATATTGGTTTATTTCAGCTTCAACAACCTCCCGTATTTCTCTTGCCGAGTAGAAGGTTCTGATTTCCGTTGATATATTATCCATTTATTTTGCACCTTCAACTTCCTTGATTTTCGTTTTGCAGCGAGTCCTTAACAACATCTATTGATTCTTCTTCTGCCGTTATTGCTTCTCTGCTTCCAACGATGGCCTTTACAACGTTTTTAAGCTCCTTCTTTATTCTAGCGAAGAAGCTCACTCTTGTGCTTATTTTCTTTCTATAAAGCATTATTACTTCGGCTAGTTCAGGCATTATAACCATCAATGTGGCCATAACAATTTCCGGCGGGTATTCGGCTAAAAATGCGGAGTGCACTTCACCTTTTTCGTAGACGAGTATGAGGTGGCATTCTTCATTTAAAATAATCTTTTTCACTTTAGCCTTTATTGGTATTTCTCGAGGCGGTATATTAAATGAGACGTTTAATTTTTTCAGAATTTGCCTCATGGAAGTGCAAAGTTCTCTGACAAGTTTATCCTCTTCCATTAAAAACTCGCTTAGCTGGAGAGTTTCTTCACTTATGCTTTTTAACAATTCTTGTAGTTTCTGTTCCAGTTCCGCTTTATGTTTCTCGATTTCTTCCGCGGTTAGAACCTCTTCGCTTTCCGAAAACTGGAGGGGATGGAAAAAATAAGCCTCTTCTATAACCTCTTCTTGACACTCCGCCTTTTTAACCTCTGCAGATTTACTGTTCTCATCTGCTTTTACATCTTTTCTTTCCATGAAACAAGCACCAGCATCTCAAATAGCACAGTTAAACTAACAAAAGAGCACGAGATAATAGAATTAGTATGTGGTGGGCTGTTACGCACTAGGTTCTCATTTAGTCGTAACGTGGCCTATGCGGCTTCACAAAAATGAAGGCTGCGCAAAGATAAAGTATCATGCCAATAAATTGACGTTCAATATCTGGGATGAACCAAAACCAGCTTGCCCCTCCGCTGAAGTGCAAGCCTGCTATAAACCATGCGAAAATGGAATCGGTGAACAATTCTACAATCACAGCCACCTTCATTGGAAATTTAACAATGTGAGAGTCTAAGCTTAATGTTATGTATATGGGAAGGTTTGCTGTTAAAACGAATAATGTTAGTCCAGCCGGAATGCCGAAAATTTCCATGAAAGCTCGTGCATAAATGTTCGCCTCCTCTGATGGTGTACGGCAAAAAATCATTGTTGAAATGCAGTCGAAGAGGATGAAGGTGAAAACGAGGATGATTCTTCTTAACCAGTGGTTATTTTTAGGAAGTATAAAGCGTTTTGGGCTTACAGATAAGCCTAGCTTCTCCATTTCTCCTCGTTCTCTAGTTTATGGTTTGGCTTTATTACCTTTAAGGCTTTGGAATGTTAACTGTATTTTGAATTCATATTTTGAATTCAGAAGTATAAAATATGGCGCGCGCTGAATCCATTTCAGACTCTGACTTAGAATAGGAGTAGGCTGAAATAAAAGGGGTTTAAATGGAGTTATCTGTTGAAAAGCCTGAAAGCATCGTAAAACTCTATGACGAAAATAGTGGACTATGGCGTTTCGTAAAGGCGGATAAGGGACCAGCCAAATCAATAGAAATAATTGAGAGGGCGCTTCGTGGACTTGGCCTATCAAAGAATGAAGTTAAGGTTTACGTTTATCTAGCAAGAACTGGAGAGCATAAAGCAAGCGATATTTCTGAAGCCTTGTCGTTGCATAGGACGGAGACTTATAGAATTTTGCGGGATTTGGAGAAGAGGGGACTAATATCATCAGTTTTTGAGAAGCCACTAAAGTTTATCGCTACACCTTTTGAGAAGGCTTTGGACATACTTATTGAAACTAAGAGAATGAAGCTAAACCTTCTTGAAAAGAAGAGGCAGAGTCTTGTTGATCTATGGCTTTCGCTGCCAAAGCCTGAAGTTGAGCTTGAAAGGAAAGAGGTTTTCCAGATCCTAGAGGGTGAGGAGCAAATAAGCCTAAAGGCTGACGAGATAATCGGCAAGGCTGAAAGCGAAATCCTCGTCTTCATTTCAGAATATGACATTGCAAACTTTTACCATTCGGGTTTTTTGGACAAGCTTGAAAAAAATCAAAGAAAGGGCATGAACGTTCAGCTTTTAACCACTTATTCGCCGAAGACTTGCTTCTTCCTGGAAAAAATAAAGCTAAAAAGGGCAAAGTATGCGCGATTAAACGCCGAGGAACTACCAACCTTCATCTTGGCCGACGGCGAGCACCTACTCCTCTTGATTAGGAAGGAGAACGGCAAAAAGAAAGTTGCAGCTTTATGGACAAACTATGACGCCTTCATAAAAGCCCTTAAAACACTCTTTAACGAATTATGGAACAACGATGCGTGAATTTTAACTCGTCTATTTTCGCCTTTATTTCTTGCCATACTGCTTTTACGAGCATCCTCGCATCCGCACCTATTACATAAAGTAGTACAAAGTAGAAAATTCCGCCGACGGCTGTTAAGCCTAAAATCTGATGGACTCTGGCTTTGCCTGGTTGAAGCCCCAACGTCTCTTTGGTAAAAAAGAGAACCCCACTCATGATTATTGAGGCAAAAACATATTTAGTAATATTTTTCCAAGGAATTTCCATTTTTACTATTTTTCGGACCATGGCATATAATATGAGGAACATGGCGAAGCGTGCCGCCGAATTTATTATGGCGACTGCAAGAGCGGATTGTATTGGCTGGTTTTGTGTATAAGTGGTTAGCGCATAGTATGTGAGTGGTATGGTTATAGTTGAGTGGATGTAGGGCAGCGAAAAGGCTATGAACAGTCTGCTTTTTACGAGTTCTTTGAAGGGTATTTTTGCCTCTTCATCTATTTTTTCATATCCGTAGAGTACAAAACTGTAGAGTGTGGAGATCGTTACAACAAGGGAGTCTATGGCTAAGACGATTAGTACTAACCGAGCTTTTATGTATTCTTCTTTGAGTATTGTAAGGTAAAGTTCTGGTAGTGTTAGGACTCCAGCGGTCATGGGAATTGCAAACATTAAAACAGTTTTAATGGATATTTTTATGTCTTGACTGGTTTTTTCTGCTAGGAGTTTTGGGTATAAGGCGAAGGCTAGAAAAGACGAGTATGTTATTATATTTGCTATTTGGAAGGCTGCACCGTAATTGCTTCTGGCTGTTTCTCCACCATATGTGAAGAGCATTATGAAGATAAAAGCGGCTATTTGGTTGCCCAAAACATTGTAGATGTTTGCAACAGAGCCTTTTACCCACTCTTTTACGTAAGCCCATTTAACGCTTTGTTTAAGGTCTTCGGCAAGTAGTTTCAGGTAGAAGATTAGTTGGGTGGCGACGGCTGTGGTTAGGCTTATTATGGCCCCTTCTAAGGGTTTTTGAAGCCTAATTATAAGGATGTATCCAAGCAAGACTTTGCATATTTCCGCTATTAGGAGTCCGTAGCCGAGCGTCTGGGGTTTTTTGGCCCTCAAGCAGGCTTCGAAAGCGTTTAGCAGGTGGAGTTCAACTATTTGAATTGAGACTAGCATGTAAAGGCTGATGTAATTTTGCACACCGAGCGCTGTCGCTATCAATGGTGCAAGCGACAAATAAATGAATGTTGCAGCTATGGAAACGGCTAGGTTTGCAACTATGCCCGTTTTAACAGCTCCTTTTTCTTGTCTGGCCACGAAACGCATGATCCAGAAGGGTATTATTCCAGCGAGAATTGTGAAATAAGCCAGCACATCATTTATGTTAAACCACACTCCGTACTCCGGAGGGTTTGTTGATCGTGCTATCATGTATTGGAAGGCTAGACCTGTTGCAACGCTTAACACTTTTGCGGCAAAAATAACAAAACCGGAATATTGAACCCTTATTTCGTTTTTAGCCACCCGCTCACCCATAAATTGTTATTGCGCGGTTTTAGCACCCAATTTTGTTCCTTCTTGAATATTAAAACATAATCTCTTTATGCTGAAATTAAATCTTCGCGTGTGACATGTAACTTAGCCTGGGAGAATGAGGAGATTTCAAAAGGTGATAGTTTGGCTGTTTGTGTATATTGTAATTATTTTTTGTCCATGTGTTGATGTTGTGGCTGCTTTCCATACAAGAGTCTTTTTAATTGTGCTCTAAAAACCCAGCCTGCGAAATCGTAACGCTTAGGCCTTTCAATTATGGCTGTAAAGTAGCCTAAAATTGTGAAGATGTTTCTGATATCGTGGTGTACGACTTCTGCAACATGTACCGGTTCATAACCGAGTTTGTACATTTCTATTCCTCGAGTAAAATAGTATCTCCATGTATGATGGGCGCCGCTTCTTCTTTTTATTTTTGGCGGTGACATCCAGGAAAGCACGTTACAGCCTTTGCTGAGAAGTTTAAGCCCTATATATGAGTCCTCTGCCCCGACTTCGGCAAATTGCCCTTTAAAAACTCTAAGGAAGCAACTCATTTTTAGTAGCATGGCGTATCCAGCTTTACCCACATAATCGGCGTTTACTTTTAAATTTTCTTCAATGAAGCGCTTTGGCAAAACTGTGTCTGCGTCTACCCTTAAAAGGTAGTCATAACTATTTAGATTTACCATGGACAAGGCATAGTTAAGGGCGGTGGCAATTCTTTTTCCAAGAGGATCCCGGAAATTTGGTTTAATATAAAAAATTTCCACAACACCTTTACCGCTTGTTGAAACCAGTTTCCTATATAATTCCTCAGATCC
>JAWAZO010000009.1:0-29027 GCA_038817565.1 Bathyarchaeia archaeon | reverse complement strand
AACATGACGCCGGCGGCTTTGGCATGAACCATTTTTTGAACGCCAACACTTATTAGAACTTTTTCGTGGGCGAAGCCTTTTTGGGTGCGGTAGAATATGGCACGGGGTGTGAAGAGACTAGACCAGCATTTAACAGTTTTCTCAATAACCTCATTTTCTCCCCTAACGTTCAAATATGTTTCTTGCTGTCCGGCGAAAGAAGCATCTGGCAGATCTTCAGCTGTAGCACTTGACCTGACCGCCACAAAAACATCATCCACATTTAATCTTCTGCACAACTCTCGGTAAGCTGCCTTTATAGCTTCTTCTATGTCCTTAGGCATGGATGTGGATTCGATTAGAGCCCGAATCTTTTTTGAGGCTTCCTCGTACTGCTTGGGGTTGTTTGGGTCTTTAACGGTCTCTTTTATAATTTTGTAGATTTCGTTGGCTATGCCGGTTTCCTCAATGAAACGTCTGTAGGCGTAGGCTGTTATTGCAAAGCCGTGGGGCACTGGAATGCCAGCGCTCAACATTTCGCCTAAATTTGCATTTTTTCCTCCAACAAGAGGTATGTCTGTTTTTCTTAGGTTTTCAAACCATATCACAAGGTCTGTTTTCATTTCAGTCATTTAACTTTCGCCTCCTCAACTTGTAACTTTTCGATAACTATTCTGCACGGCGTGGGAAGCTTTGCGGCTCCACGCCTTAGGGCTTCCTTTGCAACTTCAACACCGTTAGCATTTACCCTAACAGTCATAATCGTCTGGTTCGGCTCTACACGCGCCGCAGTGCCAATCGGCTTTCCAAAAGCCCGTCTCATACCATCCTGAAGGCGGTCTGCATGAGCCCCAAAAATCATTTTATTTTCCCGGAGAATAACATGTGGGTAAGGATGGACCTGCAAAAAGTAATTATTTGAAAGCTTATCCATTAAGAGACGGTTTGTCGCCACACGAGCAGCTTCCAATGCATTGTGCCTAATTTGGGCTCTTTCCAATGCTATAAGTCTAGCCTCATACTCAAATTTGGCGTTAGGGTCACCCATAGTAAATTTGGTTATCTTCGGCTGGGGGAAACCCTTAACAAACTCCCGTCTCGTGTAAGGCTGCCCTTTAACCTCTCTATAGTTGCGCGCGCGCATAGGTATCCCTTTCAGCATATACAACAGTAGTATTTAAGCAGTTTGTTAAACATTCAATAACCATCACAATACTTGATTAAGGTTATGAATTGTGAATTCACTTAATACTTAACGGGAACTAGGGAGGAATGAATCTATTTTTAAACCATATTTTTGCCAGTTCATCATAATCCGGAAAAACCCGCCTCAAAATTGGAATATACATTTTAACTTCCTCGTCTGTTAGGTACTGGAACTGGTACTCGCCTAGGTAAGGTGATGGGGCACCTTCCCTTGTTATGAACTCGATATGCATAAACGGATCTCCCCGTTTAATAGTTATTGGGCAACGGTCGTTGCTCAAATTCACAACCTCAAGCGCAAGCCTACCCACAAAACCGCTGTGGACTTTAGCTGCGTTTAGGAAGGATAGGCCCATCCGCCCATACTTGCTTTTGGCTGTTAGGTGGGCAACATAGTTCGGCGGGGTGAAAACTATCTCGTAGGATATTAGGTTTTTATGTTCCAGATAGTTCAGCGTCGTTTCATCCTTAACCGTTAAAACGTAGCTGTCTCCGTCAAGGAGGTTATAGTCGTAGGGGTATATGCACTTATAATTTTCAATAAGCTCCTTCAACTTGTCCTTCCCAATTATGCACATGAAATTATCACGCTCCGAGCAGTGTTTTCTAGCAATAGTAAAGCCTTCACATTATATAGTTTTTCAACAAAATCCTAAACAAGAGGCATTGCCCCACAAAGGCTGGATTGTGGCCGTCGGATCTGAGTTACGAATTGCTGGTTTCCGCTTCAATAAGTACTATTGTTTCAAAAAGGGGAAGGTCTAAACTTGCAATAATCTCCGCCTTGAAACCTTTACCCTCAAAAATCTTCATCGTTTTATTAACATTCGCGAGCGTGGACTGCATCAATAAAACGCGTCCACCAGAATTAATATGTTCGTAAATTCCCTCTAAGAAGCGGTCTATAACTGATCTGCCACTTGCTCCGCCAGCCCATGCAAGTTCAACAAAAGTTTTGCATTCAAATGGTTCAGTTGGCAAATAAGGTGCATTGAAAAGGATTAGGTCAAATTTTTCCTCCATCTTCAGCGGTGTGAATAGGTCGCCTTGGATAAAGAACATTTTGTCAACAACACCATTTAGTTTTGCATTTTCTTTAGCGCATCGCACCGCGGTTGGGTTTATGTCTATAGCAACCACAAGTGACGCTTTTTCTGCGGCAATTATACCAAGAATGCCACATCCAGTTCCCATATCAAGGACCTTTTCGCCCTTCCGAACCGTTAGGTTTTCAGCGAAAAGAAATGAATCTTCTGCCGGTTCATAAACGTCTTGCCAGACATCAAAAACATAACTGCCGAAGTAAACCCGCTTAGTTGGCGAGAACATTTGCGAGTTCACCAAAGTCTTCAGGCGCTAATTCTCGCACTCGTCTATCATGAAATGGTAAGGTGTCAGCCGCCATAGTAGCCTTTCTGTGAACTTTACATCCCCTTTTTATGAAGGGTTGAATGGCGTTTCTAACCTTTCTATTGCGTTGGGTAAAAAGGGCTTGCACGAGCTTTGCGAAAAGGGCCTCGTCTTTAAGCCTAAAAGGTGGTTGCGGTTTCGGCTTTAGGCGGATAATTTTAGAGTCTACTTCGGGTTGTGGATAGAAAAAACTCTTTGGCACATCATCTAAAAGCTCAACGTCAAAATGGTAGTATGTTAGAACAGTTAACCAGCCATAGTTTTCGCATCCGATAGGCGCAACTAGGCGATTTGCAAACTCTTTTTGCAAAACCAGCAAGGCGCATTCAAGCTTTTTGCTGAAGAGCCACCGGATTAAAGCAGAAGAAATACTGTACGGCGGTATAGAAACAACTTTGTTAAATGCCGGAAGCGGAATCTTAAGCACATTTCCCTCAATAACCTCAACATTTGCCAAATTCCTAAATTGTTCACGTAAAACCCTAACAAGCCTATTATCCACCTCAACAGCCAAAACCTTTCCACACCTTTCGGCCAAAAAACGTGTTAGAAAGCCCAAACCAGCGCCAATATCCAAGACAACATCATTTTTGCAAAGCAAGGCGTAGTCGGCTAGAAGTTGAAAAGTTGAAGGCTCAATCATAAAGTGCTGTCCGAGACGCTTCTTCGGGGAGATTCGATACTTTCGAAGGAGAAACTTCGCGTCTTCAATTAGGCTCATGGAAGTGTTGACCAGCCACTTTTAGTGAGCTCTTGTGAAAAGCCTATACTTGCTCTCGCCAGCCAACTCCTCCAAAATCCTCTTCGTGAGAAGTTTTACTGGATTAGGGATTTCTGTCCGCTTTTGTAAGTCCTCAAAACTTTCGAAGGGCTTTTTCTCCCGCTCGTTTATAACCTGCCACATGTATTTTTTACCTATCCCCGGAATAAGCTCTAAAGCATGCATCCTAGGGGTTATGGCTTGTGCCTTGTTGAAAAAGTCAACGAACCATTTTTCACGATTAAGAACTATGCGGCTAATAACTGCTGGAAGCTCCATCTTGGCGGCTGATGTTAACTCGTCGTAACCTATCCGTCCAATGATGTAAGTTATCTCCTCACGAGCTTCTTTCCCAACATAAACACGGTCATGAGGCTTCAAGGTAACGCCTTCCTTAACTAAAGCCTCCAAAAGTGTGAAAAATTCCTCGCCAACAAGCTGAACTAGAGCTCCAGCTCTATAACCAGCTCTTCCAGTTATCCGAACTCCGGGACGCCCGTGAGGGAGAAAGTCTAGGACGTAGGCGTACTCCTCGTAACGTTTCTCCTTCTCCATTGTATCCCCTTTAAACTCCTACATTTTAAAAACGGTTTTGAAAGACTATTTCAATCTATGTTCGTTTAAAAGTTTAACCATAGCTTCCAATTTAGAGGCTTCAATAATCTTGCGACCTCCTCCAAGAAAGACCCTAAGCTCTTCGACGGTGCTTGGCATACAGTTAACTATTTGAACAGCCTCAGCCTCCTCTAAATCAAATTCTTTAACAAGCTTTTCCACAAGCATTTCGGCGGTTTCAGCATTAACTTTTGAAAACTTTGATGCATAGTCAAGAACACGTCTCTGGAACTGGTCCAATTTTTCCTCACCTAGCTCCTCAAGTAGCTTCTTGACTTGCGGAATTGTAAGGCTTTTCTCCTTAACCTTTTCAGTTTCAGCTTTTTCTAGCATTTAACCACCTTTATAGGGCTCCAAATGTTCTGGCCTAACAATTATTTCCTTGACAGCGTCGCCTTGCGTAACGCTCACAATGTAGCTCTTACCACGCATGCCAACAACTTTACCCACTTTTCCATGATAACGCCTGTGAGGCATGCCCTTCTGGACGCTTGGATCAATTTTTATGACTACACTGTTTCCGGGCTGGTATTCATGGAGCAGTTTACTCAATCGAATTTTGCCTCTTTCTCTGGGGCTTTTCCTTAGGAGACGTCGTGTTTTTGACCGGTATCCCTTTGATTTCCTCAATTTTTAATCTTCCCTCACAATTACCTTTAAAACATCAAGTTTTATAGGCTTCGCTTTATTTCCAAGAATTTCTGAAACACTTGGGGTTGTTCTACCATCATCACCTGTCACCAGTTCTTTTACATATAGGCCTCCTTGACATCGAACCTTCAGTTCAGCCCTATTCGGTGACAATCTCTTAGCTTTAACCTCATATATGTACTTTTCTCGCGTCAAATCCGCCCGCCTGTGCAAAACACGTAATGGTGTTCTCTGTTTAATGACCGCGCCGCTAAGTTCTTCCTCTATTCGCTTTAAATCCGCGTCTGTGACTTCTCTTTCAAATTCCACGGTGACGCAGTACTCTTTCTGCGCTGATTCGGCCTTTTTCAGCTTCCGCACAAAGTCCTTATCAACAAAGCGGAGTTCTGAAACCACAACCTTACCGCTGGCATAAGTGTTCACAGCTTCCTCTATTTGTCTAAGGTCCAAGAACCGTTTTCTCGGTTGTGCTATCTCTATGACGAAGGGTCTGCCCTTTCCAAGCATACGAGCATCAACGTCTTCCCTTCCAGAAGCATGAAATGAAGTTTTGGTGCCGCCCGTCGCCTTCAAAATGGGTTCGCTTATTAGCTCCTCAACGGATTCTGGATACCTTTTACCAGTCCAATTGCACTTCTCGCATCCTTTCCCGCGGCAGTTAGTGCAGAACCACTTTGATTGTGGTATACCTCGAACAAGCTTCTTGTATCGTCCAGCAATGTAAAGCGGATTAACTTGAATCCTCATTTCGCCAGTTATAGGGTTCAAAAGTACAACAATGTCTGGGTTTCGATGTTCCACTGTTTTTTGGCTATAGATGGCGATTTTCTTGCCTAGTATTCTCCCAAATTCCGGCCTAATGTTTTCGCCGTATTCCACGTCAAATTGAGCCTTAAACTCGTCTTCGCGCTCCTCAACGTCCACCGGAAGTTCTACACCTACCAAAAAGTTGTTATACTCGTATTCTCTCAGCTTCTCAACAGCCTTTTTTGCCAAGTCGTCAACAAGTTCAAAGCTGTTCTCGCATAGAAAACATGTCTTTGCTACTTTCATTCTGGAAAAACGTTTTCCCATTTTGCGTAGTGTTTCCGCCGCTTTTTCACAAAAGCCATTTACTGCAAGAATTTTGAGGATTCTTATCCCTTCATCCTTTTTTGTGCGGACAAGTGCTTGAGCTTCCATTAATAAGACATTTTTTATGGCTTTTCCTCTCGCATCGTTTTCCATTCCATGCCCTAGAAAGGCGAATTGTCTACCTAAACAGTGGTCGCATAGTGGGTGTTTTTCAAGCATTTGTAGGGCTTTTTCTAATATGCTCATAAAGACTCCTTTTCAGCGTATTTCCGATGGCTTAGCTTATGTCAACGGGTAGCCCCTTTCCAAAGAATGGAAGTCTCTTTTTCCTCCTTAAGGTTTTCAGCATTTTCCGCATAAGAACATATTGTTTCAAAAGCTCCTTCACATCCTTTTCGCTTGTCCCGGAACCCCGAGCCACACGCCTAATCCTCGAAGCATTAAAGATTTTGGGGTTCTCCCGCTCTGCCGGAGTCATTGATTGAATTATCACCCTCCACTTTTCCAGCTTGTCCTCAGCCATGTCAAGCATTTCTTCAGGCACATTATAGGACATGCCTGGTAACATCTTCAAGAGCTTGCGGAAGGGCCCCATGCCCTTCATGGCTTCAAACTGCTCATACATGTCCGTCAACGTAAACTTACCACTTAGAATGGCCTTTGCCTTTTTTTCCGGAACTTTAATTTCGGCTTCACGAACCTTCTCTATGAGAGTTTCCAGGTCGCCCATGCCTAGGAGTCTACCGACAAAGCGGGATGGAACAAAAGGCTCTATGTCCTCAATTTTTTCGCCAGTGCTTATGAACTTTATTGGTGCGCCAGTTGCTACAACAGCAGACAAGGCGCCTCCACCCCTAGCTGAGCCGTCAAGCTTTGTCACAAGTATGGAGCCTATGGACGTTGCCTCGTTGAAGGCTTTGGCTTGCACAAGGGCTTGCTGACCAATAGTTCCGTCGATGACAAGCATAACTTCGTCCGGCTTTACTTTCTCCTCGAGCATCTTCATCTCTTTGATGAGCTCGCGCTCCTCTTTATGGCGCCCAGCTGTATCAACTATGATAATGTCCTTGTCGCTAAACTGCCTTAAACCTTCAATGGCAATTTTGACAGGATCTTTAGCTTTCGGATCACCATAAATTGGCACATTTATCATGGTGGCCAACTGCTGAAGCTGGTCGAAAGCACCTGGACGATACGTATCGGCACATATCAAGGCTGGTTTTAGACCCCTCTTCTGGAAGTACCTCGCAAGTTTAGCTGCAGCGGTGGTTTTGCCAGAACCTTGAATGCCTACAAGCATCAAAACCTTCCTTTTGCCCGGCTCAACCTTTAACGGAACAGGTTTTTCACCTAGAAAACGTGTCAACTCTTCATAAACAACCTTAATCACATGTTCGCGGCGTGAAATCCCAGGAGGAACCTTCTCTTGAAGGGCCCTTTCCTCTATGCGCTTAGAAATATCCAAAACAAGTTGAACGTTCACATCTGCTTGCAGTAATGCCCGCTGCACATCCCTCACAAGCTCTTTAACGGCAGCCTCATCGACAACAGCTGCTCTAAAAAGCTTCCTTAAAGCTTCATGAAGTGAAGCGCCAAGTCTTTCTAATGCCATGATAGTCTCCAGATTTAAGACCGCTTACACACTTAAATACATTTAAACATTTATCATCGTTAATTAACGTATTGGAGAGAATTGAAAGACTAAATCCAAATTGGATACACTTGTTAGGCGCAAAACCTAAAATGTAAAGCAAAAACCCCCTCATGGAACTATGTGATTATGAGGTAAGCCAAACAAGATAAGATACTACTGTTCTAAACCTGGATATTTTGTGTCCAAAACCTCAATTATGGCTTGAACAGTTTTTTCGCCTAACCCCTTAACGGATAGCAGTTCCCTTTTTGAGGCTTGGAAAACCCGTCGAACACTTCCAAAACGCCTCAAAAGTTCTTCAGCCCTTTCTGGACCTATCTTTGGCAAGCTTTGCACCGCAAGGAGTTGCCTTTGTTTCAACGTGTAAGTTTTCGGTTTATGTTTAACGGCTACTTTTCGCCTCTCCCCCTTTTGCAGTTTTTTGGCCAAAGCGTACAAGAACATGGCTGTGTGCGCTTCGTTGGGGGTAAACACCACTGATATATTATGGTCCGCCATAACCTTTGACAGTGCTCCCCAGAAGGCTTGCGGAGTGCGAACATACTTTACAGCATTGATAAAGTCTCCCTCAACAACGAGGCAAGCATTTTCATAAGTTTTTGCAAGCCTCTCAGCTTGCTCAAAAAGTCTACCGTCGAAAACTGAGCGGAAAAAGTCATGGAGCTCTTTTCTTTCGACAGCATAATCTTCAGCCACCACGTAATCCGCTGGAGCCAAAGCCTTCTCTATAACTTCACAGCCAAGCTCCTTTAGATGATCTTTTACATCCATGCTTTCCCGTACGTCAGCAAAAATTGTTGGCTTAAACTCGTTAGACATTGCAGCGCCCAATAAATTAATGGCTTAGTGCAGAACTTAAACCTAACATTTCATAAGTGCTCTAAATGGGTAAACTTCTTTTACTACAGAAGGCATTAGTGGATTAGGAAAACAGCAGATGGAAACAACTTACATATGCCGCCGATGCGGAAAAACTTACTCTTCAAACGAATATTTAAGAAGTCGTTTCTGTGGAGAATGCGGAACCCTTTTGATGAGAACATCTGCATGTAAGATGGCGGAAGATGAAGAGCGCCTTAAAGAACTGGTCGGAAAGTTCTTTCCATACCAGAGTTTCCGTCCATTCCAGCTTAAAGCCATAGAATTTGCCTACCAAGTGATTAAAAACGGGAAAATTGGTTTGCTTTGCTCTCCATGTGGCACCGGAAAATCCATCTCAGTTTTAACAGCCTTCTTCGTAGCTAGAGAACAAAACCCTTCAATTGGGAGGCTTATAGCCCTAACTAGAACTAAAAATCAGCTTGAAATCTACTCAAGAGAGCTAAAAAACATAAAAAACCATTGTGGTGCAAGCTTTGCCGCATCAATTTTTAAAAGCAAGAAGGAAATGTGCCCCCATGCCTTCGAAGATCCCAAGCTTAAGGATGTAGCCTATCGAGACTTCCTCTACTATTGCAAGGGTTTAAAGGAAGGCTTGTTCGGAAAAACATGCGAATATTATGAAAGAACATATGACGGATGGAAACCAAGCTGGCAAGCCTACAATCTGGTGGGCAAAATAAAGAAGATTGGACCCCTATTGCCGGAGGAAACCTATGAAGTATGCCGCGTTGCAGGGTTATGCCCCTACGAAGTTACAAAAATTCTGACACGCTACGCAGACATTGTTATAGGCAATTACAACTACATTTTGGTGGATGCCATACGCGGCTCAATTCTTGGAAAGGCTGGAATCCGCACAAAGGCAATTAACTGCGTTTTCGATGAGGCCCACAGCCTACCGTATTATGCAAGCGGCATATTTTCAGAAGAGCTTTCATCAAGATCTGTTAGGAGAGCCTACAGAGAAGTGAAAAACTTCGAAATTGACGATTTGGACTTTTTGGAAGCCTTATACACGGTCATGATGAGTCTTGGAAAAAAGGTTTACAAGAACTACGGATTAGACGTGGAACATATAATTGATGCTGAAGCGCTGACTGCAGCTTTAGCCGAAAAACTCAAAGTTAACTTTGAACAATTAGGTGTGGTGCTTCAGGAACTGGCTGATAAGAGCGAACAAATCCGAGTAAAAAGAAGCGAAATGGGAAAAAGCCCGATATCATATCTCTCGCGCTGTGTGGAATTTGTTTCTAACTGGGTAAGCCTAACCGGTTCAAGCTACGTGCGCTACGTTAAGGTTGAAGTTGACAGAGACCAGAAAAAAGTTGTAAGACTTGGAATTAGATGCCTCGACCCTTCATTGGCAGCCAGTGTAATCAATGAACTCCGCTCAACCATACTCATGTCTGGCACGTTATGGAATATGGATTATTACGTGGATGTTTTAGGTCTCGACAGAAGCCGCTGTCAAAGTCTGGAACTCCCAAGTCCCTTCCCCCCGGAGAATAAACTTATCCTCGTGGACGAGGCAGTGACAACAAAATTTGAAAAACGCAACGAAATACAATGGAAGCGCATAGCAGCCCACCTTAGCCAAATAATTCAAAAGGTTGGCGGGAGGGTTGCCGTATACTTCCCCTCATACGAGGTTATGAGAGATATAGCTCAAATAGCCAAACTAGAGCAGCCACTGCTGGTGGAGGAGAAAAGGACAAAGATTCTAGACGTTCTCAAGTTCTTGAATGAAAACGGAAGCTGCGCTGTTTTCGGTGTGGCGAGAGGGAAAATAAGCGAGGGCGTTGACATGACAATGGAGGGGAAAAGCCTACTTTCCGCAGTCATTATTGTTGGTCTGCCGTTTCCAAAAAAGACAGAGCTCCAAGAAGCGCTATACAAGTATTTTAGAGAGAAGTTTGGGGCAAAAGCCGTGGAATACGCCAACAATATGCCATGCCTAAACGCTCTAGCCCAATCAGCTGGAAGACTACTACGCAGTCCAGAGGATAGAGGCATAATAGTCATCATGGATAGACGTGCTGCCAGAAGATTTAAACATAAGCTACCGAAAGAATGGCAAAATGAGATGAAAGCTCATTTGCAGATAGAAAAAATCCTCGCAAGAATAGAGCAATTTATGGCTAACAACACTTAAAGCTTATGAGATGTTTTTACCCGCAAGGTTTTTACAGCTTCCAGCAAACATTTTAGGTGGTGTTAGGTTTTGAGCGAAGAAATCAGAATTATAGAGAGAAAGGATATCCCCAAAGGGGCTGTTATGATCTTCGGTTTCCCAGATGTGGGGCTTGTCGGCGTTATAGCGGCCTCCCATCTAATTTCAGAGTTGGGATTGGAGGAGGTTGCATACGTGGATTCAAGGCTTCTGCCCCCTGTAATAGTCTTACATGAGGGGTTACCCCATTCACCCATAAGGATATTTGGAAACCACCAAATTCTTCTAGCGGTTTCGGAAACAGCCCTAAGGGAAGACCTAATCTACCCAGTAATGCACGCACTAATCGACTGGGGAAAAAGCAAAGGAGCTAAAATGATGATTTCACTGAGCGGGATACCAGTGCAAGATAGACAAGACCTTGACGAATTGAAGGTTTTTGCGGCAGCTTCAAGCCCAGAAATGCTGAAACTGGTTCAGGATAAGGGTTTAGAAGTTTTAAGGGAAGGCTACATGGTCGGTCCCCAAGCTGTCATGCTGCAGTATTGTGCCACCCTTGGAGTGCCAGCTTTGACCCTTTTGGCGCAATGTTTCTTCAACTATCCAGACCCGGAAGCCGCAGCCAAAGCGTTAGAACAACTAGCGAATTTAACGGGAGTGAAAGTGGACGTTTCAAAACTGTTGGAAAAAGGCGAGGAGATACGCCTAAAAGCAAGAGACATGATGAAGAGAACACAGCAGGAACTGGCAAAAATGCGGAAGACACAGGAATACGACATACCATTATACATTTCATAGGAGGTTGATGAAGTGTCAGATTACACTCGTAGAAGACGCTCAATCTTCGACATAATAGACGAATACTTTGAAAACCTCGAGGCTTGGGCTGAAAGGGTAAGAGAAACCCTAATGGAGAGGCCTAGCTGGAACTGCAGGACATGCACCATGGAACCATTAAGAGATATTATGGTGACAGCAGACGAAGTCATAGTGACCGTTGACCTGCCCTACGCTGAACAGAACACGATAGAAGTTAAACCCGTCAATAAAGACACCATTGAGGTTTCAGCGAAAATGAGACGCAAAATAAGCTTTGACGATTTCGGCATAACCCACCACCGAGGCGAGTTCCATAGGTTCCACTGCCAGACGCGAATTCCAGTGCCAGTTTACATGGACCGCATGGAAATCCGATTTAAGAGAGGCATACTGGAAATTCGTTTGCCTAGAAAACATGAATACGAGATTCCAATAGAATGAAGCCTCAGCTCTCCTCAGACGTCGTCACAACTCAGACGGCTCTTCTTGCATCATCGGCTTCAAAATATTAAAAGAAAAACAGTCAAATAAGCTTAATGAAAAACCTTAAAACAAAAATCGCTAAAACTCAAGTTTAGCTGGTGACCCATTTGACAGCGGAAAGAGCAATACAGTTCGCCATGTTCATCCTAATTCTCGTGGGTTTATGTGGATTAAGCGCTTGGGCCAGCTACGCCTACCTAAGTGAAAATGTAATCCTAGAAGCTGCAGCAATAGCCCTAAGCTGGGGCGTCATCCTCCTAATTCTATATGTGGGCTTCAAAAAGCTTGACTGGGAATGGTGGCGATGACCAGTAAATCTTTAAAGTACGTGTACAAGGCTATTTTGTTCTTACAATCTTAACTTTGCCAAGTATCCTCCAATACTCTATTTCGACGCCTGGAGCCAGCTTAGACTTAAGCTCCTCCTCTTCAGGGTATGGTGCATCCAAATACTCATACGTCTCTAGGTCCATAATCTGAACACTTGTGGGTGTAACAGCGAAAATTTGTCCACTTCTTTTTTCAATTATTGGCACCTCAGCTGTGGAATCCACTGGTTTAACAATGCTCCTTTTAACACCATCAAAAATGCCTATGGCAACTATTCGAGCTTTTGCTGAGCCATGTTTTCCCGGTTTAGACTTTGTTATCTCAACTATTTTACATGGTTCACCATCAACTATGAGGTAGCCGCCTTCACGGAGACTCCCAACATCAACAGGTTTGCTCACATTATCACCAGCTTAGACATTCTACCACAGCAATTTTAAACAACACCCATATATAAGTTGAGTTTAAAGATTTCGCTGTCGAAGGGAGGAAAATGTTCAAAAGCGCTGGCATAGTGGCTCGCTACGACAAGCGAAAAGCCATTAAACTTGCAGAGGACCTATCAGGGTACATAGAAAAAAGGGGATTAGAGGTTTACATTGAGGAAACATTAAGAGGTAAAGTAAAGAAGGTAGGAAGCTTCCGGCCATTAGAAGATATGAAAACAGACTTTATCATTACGATTGGCGGAGATGGAACAATTTTAAGGACATGCGCTGCAATTCCAAAACCTGAACCCCCAATCCTAGCAATAAATATGGGTGTTCGGGGCTTCTTAACCGAAGTTACACCGAAAGAGGCTTATAATGCTGTGGAAAGATGCCTTAAAGGCGACTATATAACAGAAAAATGTGCAAAACTCGCCGTAACGGCAGACGAAGCAAAGCTTCCGGACGCATTGAACGAGGTTCTAATAGCTGTAGACGAGCCGGTAAAACTGTTATACGCTAGAGTTTCAAAAAACGGTGAGCACATTTTAGACTGTCAAGCAGATGGATTAATGGTGGCCACCCAAACCGGGTCAACAGGTTATTCGCTCTCAGCCGGGGGGCCAGTATTAGACCCGAATGTTGATGCTTTTGTTTTGACGCCGGTATGTTCCTTAAGCGTTTTACGTTCAATAGTTTTCCCAAGCGACTCAAAAATCACGGTGACCGTGTTAAGGCCTAAGCGGATAAAGGTTGTTGTTGATGGAGTATACAGACATGTTTTGGAGTCTAAAAATCCATGTGTAATGGTTACTCGCTCAAAAAATGATACAACTTTCATTAGATTCCGAGAAAATTTCTACAACCGCTTAAGAAGTAGACTTATCTTCCGCGGATTTGGAGGAAAAATCTAACGGCGTCCGTCGGCAAGAGGGTTATCGTTCTAGACACTTCAGCCTTTGTGGCTGGTTTTGACCCATTCTCAATAAGTGAAGAACAATACACGGTTCCCATGGTTAGGGAAGAGGTTGCCGGAAGCCATATAGCTCAAATAAGGTTTAAAACGGCCATTGAAAGTGGGCGCTTAAAAATTCAGATGCCTGGAAAAGTCTTTATCGATAAGGTTAGGGCTTCCGCAGCGGCCGTCGGCGATGCATTCTGGCTTTCTGAAACAGACGTACAGGTTTTGGCTTTAGCGTTACAGTTGAAAATGCAGGGCTGCACACCGTTAGTGGCTACGGACGATTATTCCATTCAAAATGTGGCCCGGCATTTAGGCATTGAGTTTGCATCCCTTGCGACTTTTGGCATACGCGCGGTGCTGAAATGGGTGAGATACTGTCCAGCGTGCCACAGAAAATATCCATCAGAATACAAGTTGAGGAGATGCCAAGTCTGTGGCACAGAGCTTAAAAGGAAACCGTTAAGAAAAACCTTACCAAAAAGTAAGGCTGGTTTAGGTGAAACGAAATGAGCTACATTGAAAGGAAAGTTGTGTATTTCAAAAGCGCCGGAAAAGCCAACACAGACGCGTTACTGAATATTGTTAAGGAATACTCCGAAAAGGAAGGCATAAAAGACATAGTCGTTGCATCGACAACGGGTGAGACCGGGGTTAAAGCCTCAAAAATCTTTAAGGGCTACAATGTTGTCGTCGTAACTCATCATGTCGGCTTTCAAAAGCCCGGAGAAAGCGAACTGAAAGAGGAGTTTAGAAAAGAAATTCTAGATAACGGAGGCAAGATCTTCACGGGAACCC
Organism: Bathyarchaeia archaeon; assembly: GCA_038817565.1. Lineage (GTDB taxonomy): Archaea > Thermoproteota > Bathyarchaeia > Bathyarchaeales > Bathycorpusculaceae > JAGTQI01. The sequence continues at coordinate 14,807 of JAWAZO010000009.1, read as the reverse complement.
ACGCTCTGAGCAGCATTGAGAGGGCTATACGAAAAGATTTTGGAACTCTTCAACCCTTAGAGCTTATCGCTAATGTCCTTAGGCTTATGGGTGAGGGAACAAAAGTATGTGTGGAAATCGTTCTAATGGCAGCGGATGCTGGGCTAATCCCTGTGGACAGAGACGTTATAGCCATAGCTGGGACAGGTAGAGGAGCGGACACAGCACTGCGTATACAACCAGCTAACAGTGCAAGGTTCTTCGATTTAAAAATAAAAGAGGTTATTGCAAAGCCTTCCAACTTCTAAATCGAAGAGCCTTGACGATTCTAAAAACGTCTACTTTTCCTTTTCAACTTCCTTTACAACATCCTCAATTATTTCCAATCCAGCGTCTACAAGTTCTCTTGTGATGTTCAGGGGCGGCATAATTCTTAGAGTGGAGATTCCACATGTGATAACGGCTACTCCGCGCTTCCATGATCGTATCATAATTTCACTAGCTTTTTGGGGTGCTGGTTTTTTGCTATCTTTATCCTCCACAAATTCAATGCCTATCATTAAGCCCTTACCTCTGACGTCTCCAACTATTTCGCTTTTCTCTTTTAATTCCTCAAGCCTCTTCAGTATGTATGTTCCTTGTTTAGTGGTGTTCTCTAACAGCCGTTCTTCTTTGATGGTGTCTATAACAGCCATTGCGGCAACACATGAAAGTGGGTTTCCACCGAAAGTGCTTGCATGGGAGCCCCCAACCCAGTCCATTATTTTTGCTTTTGCGATAGTTGCGCCTAATGGCAGTCCAGAAGCTAAAGCCTTAGCGCTACAGATTATATCTGGCTCAACATTCCAGTGCTCAATGGCGAACCATTTCCCAGTTCTCCCAATTCCAGACTGAACCTCATCATCTATTAGCAATATACCATATTTGTCGGCGAGCTTCTTTAAACGTTGGAAGTATTCAGGCGGTGGAACAACATATCCACCTTCACCTTGAATCGGTTCAAAAACAATTGCCGCAACGTCCTCTGGCGGCGCATACTTTTGCAACACAAACTCATCTATAAAGTCGACACACCAGTAGCGGCAATCAGGATAAGTCTGCTTAAAAGGGCAACGATAACAGTACGGATATGGAACATGGCTTACACCAGGCATTAAGGGAAAGAAGTAACGCCTTTGAGTTGGCTTGCTCGCCGTCAAGGACAAAGAGCCTATAGTCCGTCCATGAAACGCGTTAATGAAGCCTATGAAAAGCTGTTTCCGCGTATGCCACTTGGCCAGCTTAATTGCAGCCTCAACAGCTTCAGTGCCGCTATTGCCAAAGTAAACTTTCTTCTCAAATTTTCCAGGAGTAATTTCCACAAGCTTCTCAGCAAGTGCAATAACCTCGTTATAATAAAAGTCTGTGTTTGAATAATGGAGGAAGCGGTCACACTGCCTTTTGATGGCTTCAACCACTTTTGGATGGTTATGTCCAACGTTTAAGCATGCCAGTCCAGAGTTAAAATCTATGTACTCGTTTCCGTCAACATCCCTAACAATGCAGCCTCTTCCAGACTCAACGACAAGAGGGTAAAAGCGCACATAGGAAGGTGAAATGAACATCTCATCCTTTTTCACAAGCTCTCTTGCCTTAGGTCCGGGTGGAGTTACAACAATTTTTGGATAACTAGCCATACGCCTCACCAAATGGGATTAACCATTTAGCCAAAACAAATTATATATAGCTATCTGGTAATTCCACTGGAAAACATCATTTACAGTGTAAAATAGCTAGCTAGCTTGACAGCATATAGCTTTGGATGTAATGCGGGTGGTTGCAGGTCTTTACGGCTTTGCAACGGTTATTTCAATGGTTGAAACGTTGGTTTTCTGTCCCTCACCGCGGGTGACTTCTTCCGTGCCTATTTTAATTTCTTTCAGCTGCAGGTCTTTCATGAAAGCCCTTCTTAAAAGCTCAACTGTGTCAACAGCTCTGCTGATCGCCCGCCCTCTAGCCTTCACAACAATTTTTTGCGCACCGGAATTGAAGAAGGTTAGGCAGGCGACCACATAGTTCATTATTGGCTTTTTGCCGATCAGCACAGTATTTTCGTTTGCTTGTGTTGGCTTTGTGGGTTTTTCTTCTTTGACCACCTTTTTAGGCTTTTCCTCTGACATATCCAACCCCCTTCCGGGCATCTAAACTCTCTGATGCCAATTGTAATGGTATCAATTATATGATGGAGTTCTTATATTTTTCCGTGCGAGGTTAAATCAGACACACCCATTTGAAGCAATTTTCGGTAATATTCCCAGTCTTCGTCAACCCATTGTTGAATCTTTTCAATGTCAGCCTCTGTCAATTGGCGAAACCTTTCCTGCATGGTCAAATATTGTTTAACCGGCTTGCGCTTTGACTTGTCAATCAAACGATCGCTAGGAGGGTTAAGCCTAAACTTCCCATTTTCGATTTCGTAAAGAGCCCATACACCAGTTAGAACCGCAAGCCGCCCGATCTCCACAGTTTTGCTAGTGTCGTAACGCCAACCGGTTGGGCATGGAGTCAAAACATGGATATATTTTGTACCCTTTATCTCCTTGGCTTTTCTTAACTTGTTAACGAAATCTACAGGATACGAGGGACACGCGGTTGCAACGTATGGTATCTTGTGGGCAGCCATTATTAACGGCATGTTCTTTTTCCGCTCTTTCTTGCCACTAGGCGTCGTGGTTGTCCAAGCACCATAAGGTGTGGCTCCGCTTCGTTGAAGCCCCGTATTCCCATAAGCTTCATTATCATAGCATATGTAAATGAAGTTTGTTTCCCGTTCTGCAGCTCCGGATAGGGCTTGTATGCCTATGTCCACTGTTCCTCCATCACCAGCCCATCCCACCACTGTTATGTCCTCTAAACCTCGGATTTTTAGAGCAGCCACTATCCCAGAGCATGTTGCGCCAGTAGCTTCAAAAAGCATGTTCTGCAAGGGAACGGCAAAAGAAGTGTATGGGTATAATCCTTGAATAACCGTGGTGCAGCACGCTGGCACAACCATAATAACCTTATTTCCAAGGGCTTTAAAGAGAAGGCGAAGAGCTATTGAAGGACCACATCCAGCACAGGCTGCATGCCCTTTAAGCAAGTACTCTTCCTTTGGAAACTCCTTAATTGTCACCATAATTTTCACTCCTTCAAATCAACCCATACAGTTTCTTTCTCAATCCTTCCAGCTTTCATCCACTTCAATGATTTTTTAGCGATTTCTTCGATTGTTTTGTAAGTTACATCTCGTCCGCCCAAGCCAGCAATAAACCCTACCAACAGAGGCTTGTCTTCCAATTGATAGAGAGAAGCCTTAATTTCTGATGCGAGGAAGCCCTCCATCCCGAAGGATATGTGGCGATCTATTGTAGCGATAATGCTGGCTTGTTCAGTAAGCTTTCTAACCTCTTCAACAGGGAAGGGGCGATAAACCCTTATCCTTGCAGCTCCAACTTTTAAGCCCTCCTTCCTAAGGTTGTCAACGGCTATTTTGGCTTCACTCCCCATTGTCCCCATTGTGCAGATGATTAAATCCGCATCCTCGCACTTGTATTTGTCAATGAGTCCGCCGTATTGGAAGCCGAAGCGCCGCCCATACTCCTTGTCAATTTCTGGTATTAGCCGTTTCGCATTTTCCATGGCCTCTTGTATCATGTAGCGGAACTCCATGTACCATTCTGGCGGAACGAGGTTTGCGTGAGAAAACGGATTGTTTATGTCCAAAATCCAGCCAGACTTATATGGCGGCAGAAAGGCATCTATCTCCTCTTGATCATGAATTTTAACTGGCATGTATGTGTGGGACAAAATAAACCCTTCTAGGCAAACCATAGCTGGCAGATAAACCCGCTCATCCTCGCATATTCTGTAAGCTTGTATAATCGTATCGAAAACCTCTTGGTTGTCGGCGCAATAAAACTGAATCCACCCCGTGTCCCGCTGCGAAAGTGAGTCGCTGAGATCAGGCCAAATGCTCCAAGGTGCTCCCATTGCACGGTTAACAACAGCCATAACTATTGGCAAACGAGCGCCAGAAGCCCAGTGTAAAGCCTCATGCATTAAAGCCAAGCCATGAGCTGATGTAGCAGTAAACGTTCTGACACCGGCTGCTGCGGCGCCTATGCAAGCAGCCATAGCGCTATGCTCAGATTCCACACGGATGTATTCGGCGTCCATCTCGCCGCTTTCAACAAACTCGGCGATTTTTTCCACAATAGTTGTCTGCGGGGTTATAGGGTATGCTGCAACCACCTTGACTCTTGCGGCTTTGGCAGCATAACCAGCGATGTGATTTGCGGTGTCAATTATTATTTGTGCCATTATTCTTCCTCCCTTTGCATGATTATCGCTTTAACCGGGCACTCATTCGCGCATATTCCACAGCCCTTACAATAGTCATAATCAATTTCAGGGGAGTCATCTTCGCGTCTCGTTATGGCTGCATCTGGGCAGTAGACCCAGCAGAGCGTGCATTTCGTGCATTTTGAATAATCAATTATGGGCCTAAAGGCTCTCCAGTATCCGGTTTTCCCCGCGCTTCCATAGGTGGGATAAGATATGGGAGTGAGGGGCCTATCTTTACGCGGTTTGGAAATAACCATCTTTTCACCATCCTTTAATTAAGCGTTCGTAAGCCAGTTCAGCAGCACGGGCATTCTTTTCTCCAGCGCTACCACGCCAGTTCTCCTTTATGGCTTTTAAAACGCTCTCCAAGCGAACCTCACCGGTTGCTCCAGCAAAAGCTCCTAAAATTGAAGTGCTAACCACTGGTAGACCCGCCACGCGAAGATTAAGCTCAAGGGCTATGCCTGTAGCGTCAACCGTGGCAACACGCCAGCCCTTTAACCCTAATTCATCTGGCTTCTTAGTTGTGTTCATAACTATAATTCCATCTTTTTTGAGGCCCTCTGCAACGTCTACTACTTTGTAAAGGTGCGGGTCTAAAACAACTACGTAATCTGGGTTATAGACTTGACTGTGAAGTAGAATAGGAGCATCGCTTATCCTAGCAAATGCCTTAACAGGAGCACCTCTACGTTCAGCCCCAAAATATGGGAAAGCTTGGACATGCTTGCCCTCAATGTGAGCTGCATAAGCCAACAGTTGCGCAGCTGTTACAGCCCCCTGCCCGCCCCTGCCATGTATCCTAATTTCCCTAAGCAAGACTTTACCCTTCTCGAGAATTGGAGGTTGAAGCAGCTTCCCTTATTAGCGTTTAGCCTAAACATGTAACAAAATCAACATTAAAACGGAGAAAGCCACACCAAATAAGGGAACAATTATCCACTTTGCCGTTTGAATAACCTTGTCCGTGAGCACACACAATTTCTCTAACGGTTCCCGTCCAATAACCTTAACATCGGGAATAAGTGTACGCGCATACCCGGACTTAGCGGGCTCCATTTTGGCTAACGCGTTCTTTGCAGCCTCAACAACGTAGCCTATAAGCTTCTCATGACTTATAACCTCACCAACCGGATGATACCCACGTTCATTAAACGTCACAGCATTTACAGCATGCGTATCTGTAGTGAAAACCTCACCTTCAGCAAATCCTAAAGGCTTAAGTGTATCCAAAATTTTTTCCCGCAAACCGGCAACCATATTGTTCCCGTCAACAACTACGTAGGCAGCTCTCTGAGAACCAGCCTCAACAGCCACCACTGTTATGCCACCAGGGCCCATACCCTCCTTAAGGCCAAATTCATCAGGTATGACGGTGACAGCGCCTACTTTAAATGAGGCATAACGCATGGAAACCGCCTCTTTTAAACAAGCAACAGCAACTTGTTTTAAAGAATCTAGTGCTGTTTGAGTATCCACAACGCCATTTATGCTATTATGAGCGTTGACGACGACACAAGACTTCAGACCTAACTTTTCAGCCTCTCCTCGAACAAATTCTCCTAATTCTTGCGGAAAATCCTCCGTTGTTCTAGGCGCAAGAGAAAACGAGATTAAGGCGGTCTTGCCAAAAATTTGGCAGCAAGCAGTAGCTAAGCCATTGCTAACTTTGATGAATGGTGTGGCCTTAGCCTCTTTCGCCTCAAAATCTGCTGATTCAAGGGTGTAAGTAACTATTTTTTTGACATGACTTTGAGAAGCCACATCAAGCTCGTGGCCTAGCAAGCCCAGTGGCACGCACGCAACACCGCCAAATTTTTGTTCTAAAGCCGTTTTAAGCATGAAAGGCAGGAGACTGCTTCCTACGTTCTTAAACGGCCCTGGATGTACTAATGGAACTACAATGAAAACTTCAGTTTTTGAGCTTTCAAACTTTAGCATCGAAACTTCAATATTATGCTCTTCACTTAGTTTTTCAAGGAAAATTTCAAACGGAGCGTTTAAGTCTGCAACCCAATTAAGTAGAAAGGCTCTAAAAATGGGGATCGATTTTTCGCCGATAGAGCGTTTTCCAATAGAGTTTAAGAAGAAAATGAAGGAGAAACTTGAGGTGGAGGCAATGGCTAAAGCTATTATTGAAAAGCCCAGAATAGCAACCGCATTAACGTTGTTCAGCCACCATAGAGGCATAAATGGAATCAGACATAGGAAAGGTGAGAGAATAGAGGCTAGCAAAAAGCGCTGATAATTCATGGATGATGTTGAGTACAAAACAATAATGCGGAATATCAAAACAGCTGAAAAACCCAGAAGGCAAAACCTAACCGACCAATAAGGAAACGCCGTAAAAAATGCCAACACATAGCCTATAAAAATGAAAAAGAGCCACAAAGCCCAACAGAATAAAGAAAGAGCAGCGGTCCTCCTCAAATCGTAAATTGGATCCCCGTTTAATACAAATATCACCAAAAAATAGTTCAAGAACAATGTCAGAGAAAATAACGCGAAACTTACAAACAGCCCATAGGCTACTCCAAAGAACGAAGGAATGAAGGTTAAAGTGGACAAGATACCGCAGATCACACAAAGTACGGCTAAAAGTAAGATTATTTTTTTGTATGAGGGGAGTCTAAAAAGCGACGAATAGTGCTTAACAGCCTTGTCTAAATACTGGTTGAGAGTGACACCGTCAGCCACGTATGCTCACTCAAGGTTTTGAAGATGCATAAGGCATATTAAAGTGTTGTATTAAGCTGCGTGAAAGGGTTTTGAAAAGGGTTCCCTTGTAGGTGAATAAAATGTTGCCTTGAAGGGCAAGTGTTTTATCCTTGAAAAGCCATTTATAGTTTTTGCTGGTGCCATGCCCGAGCAAACACTTCCCCCAACAATATTCCACATGCTTGAGAAAAACTTAGGGAAAAGCGTCCGCGTTATTCTCGACCCTTCCTACGGCTTTGAAGGCACCTTGGCAGCAGTAACCCGCGAACCGGCAGGGATATGGCTTTCAAACGCAGAAGCCATAGTTTTACGTGCAACAATTGCCCAACCTATTCCGCAAGTTGCGAGCAGAGAGGAGCGTAGTGAAATATTTATTCACTTGAATTCTGTGCAGAGAATAGAGATTTTACACTCAACCTCTCGACGTTAGAAGAATAAGCGCGCCAAGATACATATCACTATTAGGGCTATAGCTGCTGCTATTAGAATTTCAGGTCTAACCTTGACTCCTTCTGTTTCCTCTTCAAAAAACCGTAATAACCCAGCGCTTGCAGCAGGCATCGGCGCTGACTCACTTTTTTTCTTTTTCTTGCTCATCAGCGAAGTATCTCCAATCGGCTTTTTGTTTTAACATGTGGGTTTCTCCATTATTAACCTTGCGTTGTTGTTCAAAACAGTTTTATTTTGGTATGGGCGATAATGCGAGCGAGGTGTGTTGATGCCTACCCCACGTGAGGAATACCAATATGTGTTAGATATTCTGCAGAAGCATCATGCATGGTTCCGAGAATGCATACCCCTAATAGCAAGCGAAAACATACCAAGCCCAGCTGTACGTGAGGCATTAACAACAGACTTTGGAAATCGATACGCCGAGGGTTGGCCGGGAGAACGCGTTTATGCTGGATGCCGCTTTATAGACCAAGTCGAGTTCAAATGCATTGAGCTTATGAAGAGACTTTTTGACGCTGAGTTTGTTGATGTGCGACCCATCTCTGGCGTTGTGGCAAACCTCGTTGTTTATACAGCCTTCACCGAGCCAGGAGACGTGATGATGGCCCTATCCATACCATGCGGAGGACACATAACAATGGGCAAGAAAGAACTTGGGGGCACAGCTGGCGCTGTCCACGGTTTGGTTGTTGAATACTTGCCCTTGGATTACAAGGAGTTGAACATTGATGTGGACAAGGCGAAGCAACGGATAGAAAAGCTTGCGGCTGAAGGAAGACCGCCAAAACTTGTGATGTTCGGAGCAAGCGTCTTCCCGTTTCCGCATCCAGTAAAGGAACTAGCAGACACAATACATGCTGTGGGCGGAACCGTTGGTTACGATGCGGCCCACGTTGCCGGGTTGATCGCCGGAAAATGCTTCCAAGACCCCCTCCGCGAAGGCGCCGACGTTGTAAGTCTAAGCACACACAAAACGTTTTTCGGACCTCAGCATGGTGGAGTCTTATCATGGGAGAAGTATGCTGACAAGATAAAGCGTGCCACCTTTCCTGGAATGGTAAGCAACCACCACTTGCATGCAGTGGCTGGTGTGGCCATTGCCGCCGCCGAACTTCTCGAGTTTGGAAGAGAATATGCACGGCAAGTCGTCAAGAACGCGAAGGCCTTAGCCCAAGCGTTGTATGAAAGAGGCTTCAACGTTTTGGCTGAACATAAGGGCTTCACCGAATCCCATGTGATTCTCATAGATATAACAAAGTACGGCGATGGTGGCACAATCGAAGAAACTTTAGAAAGAGCAAACATAATTATTAACAGAAATCTTTTACCATGGGATATTAAAGAAGGCCGCCACTTCCAGCATCCAGGCGGCATAAGGCTAGGCGTTTCAGAGGTTACAAGGCTTGGAATGAGAGAGTCGGAAATGGTTGAGATAGCTGAATTCATAAAACGCGTGGTAATAGACAAAGAGCAGCCTGAAAAGGTTGCCACCGACGTGGCGGAGTTCAGGAAGGACTACCAAAAGGTTCACTATTGCTTCGAAAACGCAACTGAAGCTTACCAATACATAAAAATCCGCTAGGCTCATCTATGGAAAAACAAGTAACTGTCTGGACAATTGGACATAGCAACCGCTCTGTAAATACCTTCCTAGAAATGCTTAGAGAGCATGAAATACAAGCATTGGCAGACATCCGCCACTTCCCAACATCAAAAATTGAACATTTCAAAAAAGAGCAAATGGAGAAATGGCTGCCAGAGAACGGAATAGAATACATTTGGCTTGGCAAAGAATTGGGAGGTTACCGAAAAGGCGGGTATAAGAGGCACATGCGAACCAAAATTTTCAGAGAAGGCATAAGGAGGCTCCTTGAAATAGCAAATCGAAAAAGAACATGCCTAATGTGTATGGAGCCAAACCCAAAATACTGCCATAGACGGTTTATCGCCAGTTATCTTGAGGGCAAAGGCGTAAAAGTCATTCACATAACAGCTAAAGGACAGAAGGCCTTACTTAACTTTAAAAGCTAAGAGCAACACAAACCGATCGGCTGGTGTCGTGAAAGTGCACATACGTGAGTTTCAAGAGATGATGCGAACCCTATACTTTCATAGAGACTCGCAACGGGGAGTGGAAAAAACTTTTGAATGGCTTGTTGAAGAGGTAGCAGAACTAGGCGAAGCACTGAAAGTAGACGATAAAAAAGCCTTAGAAAACGAGTTTGCAGACGTCATCGCATGGCTTGCGTCATTAGCTAACGTAATAAGCGTAGACTTGGAAGAGGCTGCCCTTGGCAAGTATGATGGGAAATGTCCAAAATGTAGGCATTCACCGTGTCAGTGCACCTTTTAGGGCTTCAGCCTAAACGTTTTTGTCCCAGTCCAGTTAAAGTCCAAACAAATGGACGTTTGCTTTCCCTTTTTGCAATCCCCTTGGATTCCAGAAGTTTTAGGTGATGTAAAACCACACTGTAGGGCAAGCCTGTCTCTTTAGCAATCGTTTTTGCGTCCGCAGAAGATCTCTCTAGAAAATTAAGTATCAAAGTTCGAGCTTTCAAACCCAGCTTAATGTTTCTAAAGTCGATTAAGTAAGCGTTAGGATGGTACTCTTCACGGGGCATGTCCCATCAAAAGCATTTTGTAGCGCAGGTATAGAAAAGGTTTCACTTTAAGCGAAGCTTGTTAGGCTAATTTGTTTGGGCTTTTTACCCTCGAATAGCGAGCTAATTTCCTCCCTTACAAGCAAAAGCCTCTGACTATAATAGCGCGGCAAATCATACTTTTTAATTATATGCTCAGCGGCCTCAAGGTACTTTTCTATGCCACCTCGATAAACCGTTAGAGTTAGCTCTCCACCACATACAGTGCATTTGCCTCGCAGTGGCAAACGGCGGAAACGCTTGTTGCAAGATTTACAGCGGAAGCCTTGCATTGAAAAGGCCCGAAGGTTTCCAGCGATGTCGCGAATGAAATGCTTTGTTAAGACTTTTAGGGCGACTTTTCTAGCGTCCACAGCTTCGATTTTTTCTGCAATATTCAGTTGCCCGTTAAGTTTTTCCAGCATGGTTTTGAAACGTTTGTAGGCGCTTTCATTATTCCCGATATTAATGTTTGAAACTGGCGCCGTGAAGTAATAGCCTTCAAACTGTGCTTCTGTTCCAAGGCGATATTCAATAATGTCTATTAGTTGGCTAACATGTTTCGCCTCCGCCCTCTCCAAAGTTTTCTGGTAAAACTCCAACGGGTAGGCGGCGGCAACGTCAAAATCGTGGGCTTGCCTTTGCACCTCTACCGGATTAACAGTGGATATTAAAAGCAAAGGAGCATCCATTATCCCACCTATTTGCGCAGGCAAGAAAACCCTTGAAAAGTTTAGCAGTGTGTCTAGTGCAAGCATTAGGGCGTCTTCGTCGCCGTCGCAGTCTCTACGCTTAGCAGAGTGCCAAATCGGATGGGCATAGCAAACATTAAGGCTTGTGAAGCCAATTATCCGACCAAGAACGCCAACCGATGTATGAGGTGCTAAGCCAATAACCAAGTGGCCGACAAGGTCTTCAACACGCCTAACATTGTAGAAGGCCGGTAGTCCATAAACCTTAACGAGAAGTTCATCAATAAAGTTTGCTACATGGACAAAGTATTCTGCACATTTAATAGGTATGACAACATCTTGCGTTTTCAGTTCGCATATCTGATCTGGACTTGTTAGTGGATTGCCATAAGCGTCAATTGTGTAACCAAGCTGAACAAGTTTTTCAACAGAAACCCCAATCTCTGAAGGTTTAAAATGCGTTAATGGGGCGTTTGTCGCATCAAAGCGAACAGTTCCATCTTTGTAAACAGATAAGTCGTACTTTGCCCGCAAAACACCTTTCTCAAGAATCTCTGGAGTTTTAGTCTCATTGGTTAAACCCTTAACCCCCTTCAAAACTTTCAACGGCGAAGTACCTAGACGAGCATATGCTTGATCCAGCAACTCCTTGATATTGATTAATTGCCGCCCATAAGGCACCGCGGAAACTCTGCATGTTGGACATTCACCACCGCCGTTAAGAGTTCTTCCACATTTCGGGCAAGCATACTCCAAAACCGTTTCAGAACCACATATGGAGCATTTTATCTTGAGGCTGTTTGTTTTACATAAGGGACATTTACGTTTAACAATTTCCACGTAAATATTTTCGCGCTTAACAGCCTCCAAAATGTCCCGTTGTGAACCGCCAGCTAAACCGACCGGAAACAAGGCATGCACAAGGGGCTTCATCTCCCTTCTTTTAGCTTTTTCAGGCCGCCCCATTCTTGCGCCAACAAAGGTTGAAGTCTTATCCTTGACAATTACGCCACACAGTCCCTTAATAGCCTCAAAAACATCTACCGCTTGGCGAAAATCGGAATTGAAATTTTTGCTGCCGAGACAGAAGGCAAAAGCGCATGCGTCATCCCCTTTAACAATTATTTGGTTCTCAAAAATATTGTGGGGCAAGCATATAGCCTCTAAAGCCCTTTTAACATTCTCGTTCATCTTGCCAACTATGTAATAGGCATACTCACCATCATACTTTACCTCAGCTGAAGCTAACCATTCCCTAAGAAGTTTAAGCTCCTCAACGGAGCCTAAACTGGACCAGAAAAATGTAAAGGCCGGATGAAGTGGAACCTCAAACATTTGCGAAATTGTAATTGCCTCTTTGCAAGTCGGCTTATTCGCGAACGGGTTTTCAAGAAAACTTCTAAGCCTTTCGACGGGTATCTTAGCGGCAACTGCCGCTTTCTCAATATTCCCATCAAACCTTTCAGCGATTGACTTTTTTAGATCTTCAACCCACCATTCTTCAACATAACCAGCAGGGACTAGGTTTTTTCCTTGATAAAGGAAGTCCCCAAAGCTTATGAGAATATCACCTAAAAACAGGATTTTCTCAATGCTGTCTTTGACATCATTGAAGTTTTCCATGGTGACGCGCACAACAGATCCGTCTCTTAACTTCACAATCGGCGGTTCTATGGAGTCAACGGGCACCGCAATGCCGCCTTTTCCCGGAAGCTCCAAGCGAAGTTGGGTGCCTGCTGCAATAAAACCTTGGAGAACAAGCATTGTGGCCGGATGGACACCGACAGCTGTTAATCCTGTATTCCTTGCCCTTCCATAACGTAAACGGAAGCCTCCGCGTTTAGCTGGAAAGGAGAATATGGGGCGGCCTGCGACGATATCGTCCATAAAGCCGGCAGACTTCTTTTCGGACATTTTTCGAATCTCCTTAAGCCAATCCCATCCTTGAATGCCAAGTTTCTCGACAATAGCCCAAACTTTTGAAGCCCGCCCAATTACGCCGTCATTAACCACACGAAGTGCCCCGCCTCGAACCCTGTTTGTTTCAATACGTGGCAGATTTCGGAAGGAGGAAACCTCTATCGGATCAGACTCTGTCCCGGTAACTTCCACGGGTAGCCAGCGAAGCGCTTTTTGCAGCTCGCCATCTGAGACATGGTATTGAAAACGACCTACGCTGCGCTCGTAGAGCCTAACCTCTTCAATGAATCGGGCAATTTCCTCCTCTGTAGGCTTATAGCGGTCCAGTCCAAGAAGCCTACGAATAAAGTCGCCAATAACAAGTGTGAGCGCTTGGTCTGTGCCGCCAGCCGAACGTATAGGACCAGCAAAGTAGATGGCCAAATACTTGGACTTGTCATGGTTAGTTTTTATCTTAACCTGCGCAACTCCTTGTATTGGAGCGGCGGTAACTCCCTCCGTAAGGATCGCTAAGGCTGTTCGCACAGCTTGTTCAGCGGCAGCCTCAGGTTCCAAATGCCCAAATTTTCCATAAACAATTTCCTCAGCAATTTTGAAGGCAAGCTCCTCCCTCGAAAGTTTCGAGCTTAACTCACGGATTCTTTCAGCAACACCTTTTGGGCCAACAAGTCCCTCAACAAGGTCGGCCATGTCCTTTGCAACCGTGCACTCTGGCTTAAGTTCGGGATCGAAACCTTTCTCTCGAGCCTTGATGGCTATATTATACAAATGTCGAAGCTGCCTTTCTAAAGCCTCAACATATTTCTCATATGACTTGCTCATTTGGGTGCCCAAATAACCACTTGTACTCATTTGGCTAGCAGTTGCATATTTTTGTTTTCTGACAGATAAAAGGCAAAGACCCAATTGTCTAATCGTCGGAGCTATCAAGTTTTAAGCAATAAAATGTAACCTTTGGGTAATATCATGCTTTGCAGCTTTTTAAGCCCTCGACAATTTCTGAAACCTTGTCCCTAACTTGTCCATTTTCAACGACGTTGCCTGTTACGATAATATCTGCACCCGCTGATGCCGCTGTTAGTGCTTGCACCCTTGTTCTTATTCCCCCACCAACAATTAGGGGAACATCTATACTCTTCTTGACAGCATGTATCATCTCTTTGGGAACAGGCCTTTTAGCGCCCGACCCTGCCTCGAGGTATATGAAGCGCATGCCTAAGTACTGCCCTGCTAAAGCATGGGCAACAGCTAATTCTGGCTTGTCATATGGTATTGGAACAGCCTTCCCAACAACGCCGGCTGTCCCACCCTCACCCACAATAATATAGCCCAATGGGATTGGTTCGAGGCGATACCGCTTGATTAAGGGTGCGCCTAAAACTTGCGCGCCCACTATGAAGTATGGGTCAAGGGAGTTTAAAAGTGACATAAACCATATGGCGTCTGCGTAGCGGCTTATACTAGTGACATTGTTGGGAAAAAGGATTACAGGGATGTCTATACCCCGCTTAACGGTTCTAACAACATTATCCAAGTGTTTAGCAGAAATAAAAGTGGAACCTCCTATCATTATCGCAGACGTTCCGCTGGCCCTTGCCTTTCTGGCGATTGCTGAAGCTTGGGAAGGCGTAACTTTTTCAGGGTCAATTAGGGTTATGTGAATTGACCCTTCCGAGCTAATTTTATCCAGCAAATACTTTTCAACAGTCCCTATCAAGGGTTCTCCATCCTTTATTGGGCTTCCTTAACTTCTGGGGCGGGCGTTCTCCTTGCACCGCTGTAAATTTTGTCGGTAAACATGCAGTATACGTCTATCTCACTAAAGGCGCCCCTAACAGAAAACTCGTCTTTAGCACCGCAGTTGCCGCAGCTTACAATAGCCTTTCCCTCATCCTTGAACATTTCCACACGAACCGACGCCTTCCCACAAATGGGGCAGGAGAAGAATTTTGGCAAACGTTTCTTTGGAATACGGACAACCTTCCGCCTTCTACGCCCCATACGCCAATCCTTCATTCATAGTGTTTAGGCCACATCTATT
>JAWAZO010000008.1:0-29136 GCA_038817565.1 Bathyarchaeia archaeon | reverse complement strand
GCCAGGCCAATATAAAAAACTTAAAAACAAACAACCCCTCTATTTTTCTGTTCCGAAAGCTCGGAAGGGAATGGGTATGGCGAAATATTTAACTCTAGACGATGTTGACGTGAAAGATAAGGTTGTTCTCGTAAGAGTTGATTTCAACTCTCCAGTAGACCCTGAAACAAAAAGGGTTCTTGATGACACAAGGATTAGGGCGCACGGTGAAACAACCATAAAGGAGCTAGCCCAAAAAGGCGCAAAAGTTGTAGTGCTTGCCCACCAGGGAAGAAAGGGCGACCCAGACTTCATACCGCTGAAAGAGCACGCCGAAATTCTAGGCAAAGTCTTAGGCAAACCGGTGAAATTTGTGGACGACGTTTTCGGAGAGAAAGCTCAAAAGGCGATTAGGGAGTTGAAAAGCGGCGAAATCCTAGTCCTAGATAACGTTAGAAATTTTGCCGGAGAAACAAAGGAGGGCACACCGGAAGAACACGCCAAAACAGAGCTTGTCAAGACGCTGGCACCTTTAGCAGACATATTTGTTAATGACGCCTTCGCAGCAGCCCACAGAGCCCATGTCTCCATGGTCGGTTTCACAGCCGTTCTACCAAGCGTTGCTGGAAGAATAATGGAGAGAGAACTAAAATCCCTAAGCAGAGTGCTGGAAAACCCAGAAAAACCATGCGTCTACGTGCTTGGTGGCGCTAAAGCCGACGACTCTCTAGAAATCTCAAAATATGTTCTAGATAACGGAATAGCGGACTACGTGTTAACGGGCGGCGTTGTCGGCCACGTCTTCCTAGTGGCAAAAGGATTTGACTTAGGCAAGCCAAACATGAAATTCCTAGAAGAGAAAAAACTGATGGGCTTGGTTCCGGGAATAAAGGAGCTTATGCAAAAGTACCCAGAAAAAATTAAGGTTCCAGCAGACGTAGCAGTGGAGGTAGAGAAAAAGCGCCAAGAGATTCCTGTCGAAAAGCTTCCCACAGACTATCCAATATTCGACATTGGAACAAAAACCGTTGAAAACTATGCAAAAATGATACGGAATGCGAAATCAATAGTGGTAAGTGGACCCATGGGGGTCTTTGAAAACAGCGAATTCATCTACGGAACAAGAAAAATCTTCGAGGAAATTGCAAACTCAAAGGCTTTCTCCCTAGCCGGTGGAGGCCACACAATAGCCGCCCTACAAGAGTTAGGCCTATCCAACAAAATATCCTACGTAAGCACAGCTGGCGGAGCCCTAATAGAATTTCTAATGGGCAAGAAACTTCCAGGTGTAGTGGCGTTAGAAAAAGCTGCAACTCGCAAGCCTTAGCTTTCAGCTTCAACTTCCATTTTATTTTTGAGTTATCTTCTCCAGCAAGTCAACAACTCTGACTTCTTCACGTTCCGGCTTATGCTGGAGCGCCTCATAAATCTGTAGGGTTTGTTCAGCAGCCTTCCTCCACGTGAAGTACTGTAAAACTCTTTTCCTACCGTTCTCTCCCCACCTCTTGGCTCTTTCAGGGTCGCATAAAACCTCTTTTATGCCCCACGCTATGTCAGCGGGGTTCCCACCATTCACATGAACCCCATTTTGGTCAGGTCCAAATGGCACAACTTGTTCTCTGAAGCCTACAACGCCTTGAGCGCCGACAACTATTGGCTTTTCCATAGCCATTGCTTCTAAGCTTACAATGCCAAAGGGTTCATAGGTGGACGGAAAAACACAGAGGTCTGCCGCAGCATAATGTAGTATACGCTCTTTTTCCGGAACGAAGTCAAATCTACAAATCAGCTTGTCACTTACACCAAGCCTAACAGCAGCTTCAACTATGTCGTTTTGTTGCTCTCCCTTGCCTAAAATAACAAGTTTAGTTTTGGGATACTCCGCCAGAACCATGGGCATTGCTTGAACAAGGTTTATCACACCCTTAACCCACGTCAGCCTTCCAAGAAACAGAATCATCTTCTCATCAGGCTTAATGCCATAACGACTTCGGATCGCCTCAACCTCTTCAGGCTTACACTTTTTAGGATTGTAACGCTCCGGATCAACACCATTCCAGACAACACTAATTTTC
The DNA here is from genome assembly GCA_038817565.1 of Bathyarchaeia archaeon. Taxonomy (GTDB): domain Archaea; phylum Thermoproteota; class Bathyarchaeia; order Bathyarchaeales; family Bathycorpusculaceae; genus JAGTQI01. Next base: position 27,082 of record JAWAZO010000008.1, on the reverse strand, counting down.
GCCTTAGGCCAGCCGTGGCGAACCAAATCCTCCTGCATTGCATAACTAACAGTTACTATTCTGTCAGCCCTCTGTGCCATAGCCGACTCAAGATAGGAAACAACCTCTGAGCCTTGTCCTCCGCTTCTTCCCCACTCAGTGCTGTGGACGTGGAAGACAACGGGAACCTTTGTCTCATTTTTTATAATTATTCCTGCTATGCTGCTCAGCCAATCGTGAACACAAACAACATCGTAAAGGCATCCTTCCTTCTTCAACATACTGTTAATAAATTTGGTGGCGCTTAAAACATTGTAAATAAAAATGTCATTGAATAGGCGTATGTTTGTACCCCACTTTTTCAAGTCATCTGTAACGAACATTGGAAAGACGTTGCTTGCATCAGCAATCAGTGGTCTATGAACCTCAACACCCTTAATAATTTCTCTGGTCTTTAGGTTTCCAGGGTTAAGCGTGAAAACCGTCACGTCGTGGCCCATGGCTACGAATTCACGGGTAATGTATTCGGCATATGTGCCTAAGCCACCAACAAGCGCTGGCGGATACTCCCAGACAAAAAAGCCTATCCTCAACTAAAACCATCCAACAGTATAGTGAGCCTTCAAATCTCAAAGAATGATGGAATTTTAGAAGAGCCTCAATTTTCTTTTAGGCTGTTCTTCTTCTTTGGGCTTTTCTGATAATTTTGGAGGTGGCGGTGGTGTTTCCTTTACGGGCTCAGGTTTTGGAGGAAGAAGCTTAGGTTCAGGTTTTGGCTCTTCTTTGGGCTTTTCTGGTGCTGGTGGTTGCGCTGGTAAGGGCTGTTCGGGTTCCTTTTTCTTTACCGGTTTTGGTTCACGCTTTTTTTCGGGAGGCTTTTCTTCTTTGGGCTTCTCAGCTGGCCTCCACGTAAAAATGGGTTGGAGGCGGAGACCTTTATGATCTCCGAGTTTTAGATACTCCCACTCGTACAGATCTATGCGTATACCCTTCATGCTTTCAACAGCCCGTTTAACAGCATCCGAAAAGCTTGGCGCAATCAGTATTAGTCTAGGCTTTTCCTTATCGTCGATTTTGTGCTTATTGTATGTAGCCTTAAGGAAAGACTTGAATTTATCCACGTAATCAAAGCTTTGAAGCCCTTGAAGAAGCATGGCGTCATCCTCTTCAACGTTTAACTGAAGAATAACAAGTTGCCCATTGCTATCATGGCACAAAACGTCCAAGGTGGTTTTGTCATTTATTGGAACGTTGCTGCAAATCACAGTTAAACCCTTCTCAACAAGGTTTATTTCGTTGAGTATCATCTGCTCTAATTCTTGGCGACTCTCAACGCTAATCTTTTCAATTGACACACTATTTCACCTTTGTTTTAGAAAATGAACTATGCAAAGAATAAATAAGTTATGAATTCAAAATCCGAATCTAATCTAAACTTAGCAAAACCAGAAATAAAGCATAAGCGAAACAATAATAAAATGAGAGCAGAGGCAGAAAGAGTGACGGACATAGTTTTCGTGTTTGAAGTGCACCAGCCCCACAGATTGAGAAGGAACTATTTTTGGGAAAACAAGCTCTTTAAACGACTAAAAAGGGAGGAGCTCTTCAACTACTATTTTAATCATGAACTCGATAGAGAAATTTTTGAAAGGGCTTGCAAAAAATGCTACTTCCCATCAAACCAGATACTGTTAGACTTAATAGACAAGCATAAACGAGAGAAAAAACAAGTAAAAGTTTCCTTCAGCATTTCTGGAACTTTTCTTGAACAATGCGAAATGTTCAACAAAGACCTACTGGAATCCTTCAAACAACTCGCTGAAACAGGATGTGTGGAATTTCTAAACCAAACATACTACCATTCTTTGGCGGGTCTCTACCCGGAGAAAGACGAATTTATTGAACAGATAAAAATGCATAAACAAGCAGTAAAAGATTTGCTGGGTTATACGCCGCGAGTCTTCGAAAACACAGAACTAATATACAATAACGCAATAGCAAAGATAGCTGAAGAATTGGGTTTTGCCGGAATATTCACTGAAGGGACTGAAAGAATCCTCCATGAAAAGTCGCCAAACTACCTCTACAAACCGAAGGGATGCAGAAAAATCAAAATGCTCCTAAGAAACTACAAGCTAACAGACGATATAGGATTCAGATTTTCAGCGAGATGGTGGAGCGAGTGGCCCCTAACAGCCGACAAGTACGCAAGCTGGCTGGCAGCCACACCCGGAAACTGCATAAACATATTCCCAGACTATGAAACCTTCGGCGAACACCACTGGCCTGAGACAGGCATACATGAGTTTTTGAGGCATCTGCCAAGGGAGATTTTAAAATGGTGGCATCTTCGAATGGCAACACCATCAGAGGTCATTGAAAAATATGAGGCTGTTGGAGAAATTGACGTTCCAGAGCTTGGCGGAACAATTTCATGGGCTGATTTGGAAAGAGATGCGAGCTGCTGGCTTGGAAACACCCTTCAATGGGCTTATTACACGTCTGTTAGGAGACTTGAACCCATTGTTAAGGAATCGGAGGACAAAGATTTTCTAAGGATATGGCGTTACTTCCAAACAAGCGATCACTTATACTACATGTTTACGGCAGGCGGAGCCCCAGGTGAAGTCCACTCTTATTTCAGTCCCTTCAGCACTCCGGCAGACGCCTATGTGACGGCTCAAGCGGCAATCTTTGATTTTGAGAATCGCCTTCGTCTCGCGACAATAACAGCTAACGAGCCATTTCTCTTCTACAAGGGTGTAGGAGAAGAAAATTTTACTGGAATGATGGCTTGGAGCCTTAAAGGGTTCATTAAAGCTCTAAAGAAAGTGGAAGTGAAGTCCATAGAGTTCCATAACAGTCGCGGCGATTTTGAAAGGTGGGCTGAGCATTCCCTTCGCGATAAGGTTTTGGCAGAAAAATTTAGGGAGATTAGACTTTCAAAGTTTAGGGGACAAGCTTTGCGGAAAGCCTTAGCTACGGCTATCAAAGAAAGATTTGACTTTTTGTCGCTGCAAATAAAAGCTGCAACGGAATACTTTTAAGTGCCCAAAAGCCTTAATAGAAAACGCACTAGCAAGTTTTGGGCTTAAAGGTGAAAGGCGTTGAGGGAAGATCTTCCAATCTCTGAGAAAATTCTGCAGACACTTCATAATTTATGCGCCACAGCCCCGGACTTGGCAAGGAAGAGTGAGGAGCTCGCCCAATTTTTACAGTTAGACATAGCAGAGGTTGAAAGGATTCTGGACGGTTATGGATGCGAGGGTTACGTGGAGAGTTTCGCCGACAACCAAGGCAAGAAGCGGTACTATCTCACTGGAAGGGGAATAATCAAGGTCTGCGCCCTTTTCACTTAGCCGGCGGTAGCAAATGCGAGTAATAATTTTTTCATGGGAATATCCACCAAGAGTTGTTGGAAAACTTGCTGATTACGTGAAGGAGTTAGCAGTGCATCTTGCCAAAAACAGAGTTGAAACACACGTGGTTACTTATCATGATTATATGACCGGGGAATTTGAAGAAGACGGCATCAAAACTTACAGGGTAACAAATCCCGTTAAAACCCACATAAGCGTTCTCACGTGGGTTTTGACTTTAAATCAAGAAGTGGAGCGAGTGGCTGCCAACATATATTATGGGGCTGGTGGACAGATAGACCTTATAGACGTGCAGGACTGGCACTTTATCCCAGCAGCTGTCACTTTGAAAAAGGCGCTTAACATTCCCTTTGTATATACTATTGAAAGTTTAGAAGATCACCGCTCCCACGGCGCGAACTCACCGTTTAATATGGCAATCAAGAGCATTGAATGGTTAGGTATGTATGAAGCAAGCAAAATCCTTGTGAAATCCGAATGGATGGCAAGCGAAGCCATCAGAATCTACGGGGTTCCCGAAATAAAAATAAAAGTTGCCAAGCCTTGGTCTGAACGTTGGCTTGAAACAATTTTAGAAGTCTACAAAAGCCTAACGGGGATTCATGAAAATGTCTGACGAGTTAAGGGTTATGATGCTTACATGGGAGTTCCCGCCAAGGATAATCGGCGGAATCTCACCCCACGTATACTATTTGTCAAAAAGCCTTGCAAAAAACGGCGTGAAAGTTTACGTTGTCACATGCGATTTCCCGGGTGCACCCAACTATGAGACACTGGACGGGGTTGAAGTTTACAGATTTGACTCTTACAAGAACCCTTCGCCGGATTTTGCAAGCTGGGTATACTTGATGAACATGAACATGCAAAAAGAGGCAGCCTCCATCGTCAAGGAGTTGGGCGGAGTTGACATTTTCCACGCCCACGACTGGCTTGTAGCAAATGCGGGGATAGGCTTAAAACATGTTTTTAGAAGGCCACTTTTAGCGACAATTCACTCCACTGAGTATGGAAGGCGAAACGGCATTCACTCTGATTATGAGAGAATGATTCATGAAACAGAGGCTTGGCTCACCTATGAAGCTTGGAGGGTTATATGCTGTAGCAACTACATGGTTTCCCATGTGAAATGGGTTTTCGGACTTCCACAAGACAAACTTATTATGATTCCAAACGGTGTAGACGTAAAAGAGTATGAAAAAAGCAACAATATCGACTTAAAACAGTTTAGGCGACGGTTCGCCTCGCCCGAGGAGAAAATTGTACTGTTTGTTGGACGACTAGTCTACGAAAAGGGCATACATGTTCTCATCAATGCGATACCAAAAGTTTTAGAAAAAGTAAACGCAAAATTCGTCATAGTTGGAAACGGATACATGCAACAATCCCTATCGGAACACATTAGAAACATGGGGCTTACACATAAGGTTATGTTTACAGGCTTTGTGGACGATAGGACATTGCGGAATCTGCAAAAATGCGCCGATGTCTCAGTTGTCCCATCCCTATTTGAGCCTTTTGGTATTGTGGCACTTGAAGCGATGGCTGCTAAAAGCCCTGTTGTGGTTTCTGACACTGGCGGCTTATCGGAAATAGTTGAACATGACGTGACAGGTATTAAGGTTTATCCAAATAATCCAGACTCGCTAACATGGGGAATAACAAAAGTATTACTCGACGAGAATCTGGCGAATAAATTGAGGGAAAACGCCTACCGAAAGGTTATTGAAAATTATAATTGGGAGAAAATAAGCCAGCAGACAAAAAAGGTGTATGAAAGTGTTTTGAGCGAATATTCGAAGACTTTTTGGGCTTAGAGTAGTTATGGGTACTTAAGTCGAATCGCCCTATGCGGGCAAGCATCAGAACATCTCATGCAGTAAATACATTCCGGATCGCTAAACTTTTCCCATGGAAGTTCCAAAATTGGAACCATCATTGGACAAGCCTTAACACATTCTCGACACTCACCTTTAACGCATTTTACAGGATCCCTTTGTAAGCCAAGAAAGCTAAACTTATTTAGAAAAGCCATTATTGCGCCATGGGGGCACAGATACCTACACCATCCTCTTGGAACATAAGCGGCTAAAACAAGAACAGCTATAAGAGTGAACAACTGGACCCAGAAAAGAGGGGGCAAATCCAAAATTCGGGATAAAACCTCTGTAACGGGCTTTTCCATAATCTCTATTGAAAAGCTTTGAATGCCCCTTGGCAATGTTGAAAACAAAGTTTCTGCAGGACTTATGGCAGTGAATGGAGCGTAGGCAAATATGCCCAGCGCCCTTTCATAGTCCCTTTGGGTCCCAGTTAGTTTGGCTGCCGAAAATGTTAGACTGATAAAAAGCACGATGCCTAAGACAAGGAATTTCGCCAACGCCATGCTCCTATGGGTTTTAGGTGAAATCTCTGTTTTCTTCACTTTAATGAAGCCTATTAAGTCTTGAACAAAGCCGAAGGGACAAATCCAACCACAGAGAGATTTGCCAATTAAGACTCCTACCAGTAGAAAGGACGTCACCGCAAACCATGGAAAAATAACTGGTGACTGTCCCCACCCGCTAAACATTAACTGCATAGCCGTGAAAGCATCTCCAACAGTGTTTGGCTGGTAACCCCAAGTCCATAACACTGGAAGCAGTATGGGCAGTGAGTCTAAATTAAAGATCATCGCGCTGAATAACATGAAAGATAGAAATTGAATCGCTTTACGAAGCGTGTTATATTTGATTAGCCGTCGAATGTTCGTCTTCAACATTTCCGCCCCGTTTTGAATGGGATAGTTTAGGTTAGGTTATTTTACTTTCCGATAACTTTAACGTTTTCCACAAGAACCCATGGTGCAACAAGCGACCCCACTTTTCTTTCGTTGTTTGCTAAATCCAAAATGTTCTTTAAGACTTCGAAAACGTTACCAGCTAACATGGCACCCTTGACTGGATGAACTATTCTGCCTTTCTCAATTTTCCACGCTGGAGCTGCCACGACAGAGAATTCCCCACTCGCCGGATTACTGCTATGTGCTCCCTGTAATGAGTAAACAAGAAGCCCCTCATCAACTTCACCTATAAGCTCCTCCGGAGATTTTTCCCCAGTTTCAAAGCGGAAATTTGTAGCTTCAACATTCGGTGTTGATAAATAGCCAGCTCTAAAGGCGTTTCCGGTGCTTTCTTTCCCCTCCTTCTTAGCAGTATAGTTATCATAGATAAAGTTGCGCAAAAAGCCTTTCTCTATTACGAGGGTTCTCTGTTGCGGAACCCCTTCACCGTCAAACTTCCATGTACGAAGCCCTCCTTCAAGCAAACCATCATCATAAACGGTCACAACTTCGGAAGCTACTTTTTGGCCAATCTTACCTCTAAGAGCCGACTGGTTTCGCTGCACATAATCTGCCTTAACAGCATCCATCAAGGTGTAGTAAAGAAGTTGTTGCAAGGCGAAGTGGGCAAAAATAACCTCCATATTTTTTGTCTCAACCCGTTTAGCTCTGAGGGCTAATGCCGCAAGACGAGCAGCCTCCCCGCCCACCCATTCGGGATCTATTTTGTAAACCCTTTCGGCGTTAAATTCAAAACAAACGGGCGTAACTTCGCCACTTTCATGAGCTACCGTTGCCAAGCTACACTCAATGATTGTTCCAAAATCAAAGCCCGTCACACCGTTTGAGTTTGCAACAGCCCTAGAAAGGAAAGAGGCCCCAACACCCCCCTCAATTGGAAAGACACGTTCATCAGTCTTCTCAGCGGCCTCTAACATTAAAGAAGATAGCTTAACTAAATCCTCTGGAGATAACTTGCAAATGGTGTCATCAAATGTGCCTCTCACATTGGAGGCAGATTTTTTGTATGGAAAGCCTTGCCAATCCTTGTCAGGCTTACTCGCCTTCGCAGACCTTAGAGATTTTAAAACCACTTCTTCAATTGCCGTCTTGCTTCCAACAACGTTTGTATAGGAAAAACCCACTGCCTTATTAACAACCGTTCTAACTCCGAGGCCTTGGTCGATTATTCTTGAACTTTTTGCAATTTGTCCCCTTTCAATGGCCACGGTGGTTGTGAAACCTTGATATACAAAAGCTTCAGCCTCATCAGCTCCACGTTTAAGTGCAAATTCCACAACAGCCTCGGCCAAACTGATGGTTTCTTCTTCTCTAAGCGCTGCCACCCACAAGCACCTCTTTGACCCTTATATGCGGACCGCCATCACAAACAAATGCCGTTTGACCTTTACCGCATCTTCCTGGCCAAAGTTCAAAATCTCGACCAACAGCATCCACTTTGTGCAGTGTTTCAAGGGTATTCCCGCTTATAGATGCGTTACGCACAGGCTCCCCGATTTTACCCTTAACTATTTCATAGCCCTCTTGAATCCCAACCTGGAATGTGCCATCCAAGTTTGCCTGTCCCCCTCGAAAACTTTTGAAGTAGTATCCAAACTTTATTCCCTCAATAAGCTCTTCAAAAGAGTGATCTTTCGGTGCTAGGAAAGTGTTACGCATCCGTATTATTGGTTCCACACGGAAGTCTTCGGCTCTTGCATTGCCAGTGGGTTCAGCATTGAATTTCTGTGCTGTTTCACGGTTATGCATAAGTCCAACAACAACACCATCTTCGACCAATAGTGTTTTCTGAGCGGGAACACCCTCATCATCATATTTGAAAGAGCCAAAGGCTCCCTCAATAGTTCCATCATCATAAATCGTGACAACTTCAGAAGCAACCTTTTTACCAAGCTTACCCATGAGAACAGAGCCTGACAACGTTAAATCAGCCTCAGCCAAATGACCAAAAGCCTCGTGGATAAAAACTCCAACAACATTTGGACCCAAAACCACTGGGAAAGTTCCGCCTTTTGGGGCTTTAGCCTTCAATTGTTCAACAGCCCTTCTTGCGACTCTTTCTCCAATGACCTCTGGAACCTCAACGTCGAAGACTTCGTAACCACTTGTAGAACCCACCTCTTCACGACTAAATGTGAAGATTTCACCCTCCTTTGCAGTGGCAAGGATTCTTGACCAAACATAAAGCTTATCATGTTCAATATAGGCGCCTTCGTTGTTTAAGAAATAGCTGGTTCCAACAAGGTCTAAATAGTCCACTGTGCAGCTTTTAATACGTTGGTTATACCCCAAAACCGTTTCTGCAATAGTTGAAGTTGTTCTTATTTTATCTTCTATGGAGATTTTTGAAGGGTCCTTTTTGGGCTTTGCAGAAAAACGATCTTCGATGGCTTTACTTTCAGCGAGCTTTATCGGATTTTTAAGTTTCTGGCTAGCGACTTTCGCCATTCTACAAGCTTCGGAAGCAGCACTTACTAATATCTTAGGGTCAAGTGAACAGGCGGATGCAAAACCCCATGCACCATTAACAAGCACCCTTATAGCGGTGCCATTTTCAACGCCTTCTTTAGCCGCCTCAACCCTCTCCTCTTTAATGGTAAGCATAGTCTTGAAAAGTTTCTGCGCACGCACCTCTACATATTCGGCGCCAAATTTATCTACAGCAACATTTACAACTTCAGCTAAATTGTCCCTCAACATCTCCCTTCCTAAAGCAACTTTAGGGGAATGTAATCACGAAAATGGTGCTAATAAAAATTCCCTATAAAAACAAAGAGTGCAAAGTGAAATTTTATGCTTTCCGTATGAGAAGCTTCACTTGACTGGCAAAGTCGCTTTCCCTTAATTTCTCAAATTCGATTCTGCGGAGCAGCCCATAACTTGAATATATATCCTCCAAAATTCTTCGTTCAATAACGTAAGCTCCAGACCTCAAGAAATCCTCAAGTCCCTTTGCAAATAAATCAATCTTGTCCGCAACCTCACCCCGCCTAACAGAATAATTGCTCTCTAAATAACGATAAATCAGATTTGTAGCCTCATCACCGAAGATCTGCCTCATAACACGATCAATTATTTTACAGATTTTCTCATCTTCTCTGCGTATCTGCTGGTTTATTGTGGTGTTCATGGAAATCAAGGTTATCGTGTGTATTGCGACTTAATAAGCTTTGTCGTGTACTCGACCAACACATATACACAACAAAAACGTCAGAAAAACACTACATAAAATCTGTAAGATTCAACTGTTGAACTTTTTCCGAAACTTTTGCGGCTGAAACCTCATTTTCAAAAATTATTGGGCGGCCATAGACCCCGTCGTATCCGGGCACGACTTTAATTCGGTCCTCTCTAACCCTAATTATGGCCTCGGCAACTTTCCGGTCTACAATAGTTTCTAAAGCTTCTCTCGGTGCATCAATAAGCACGGAATATTCGTCCCCAAATTTCTCAACTAACTTATTGTAGATGTGCCAAACCTGTTGTGCGGCTGGAGAATCAACATTTAAAACCGTTGCAATGATCTCTGAAAGGGGTAGCAGATGCAAATATTCTATGGCATTTTCAGGCTTAAAGCCTGCTGGGCGATCTGCAAGCTCTTCAACTCTCTGCTCAACACCCTTAGTTAGTTTTTTGCGACAGACTGGACAGATGTTGCCAAGTTTAATAGCTTCCCTTGGCGAAAGTGAAACATTGCAGTTTCTATGCCCAGTCCAATGATACTTTCCATAAGCTGGATCCGTCTCAACCGTAAACTTGAATCTTGCCTTGTCCCTGCTTTTTATAGCCTCCACGACTTCCCAATAATTTGGGCTTTTTAACTCGAAAACATTGGCTTCCCTTCCTATACGCCACGGCCAGAAACTGTGACTATCGCTGTTTGAAACTAACGCGAACTCATCGAGTTTGCTTAGGCGCCAGTTCATGGGCGGGTCTGATGACAATCCAGTTTCGATGGCGTAAATGTGTTTTGTCATGTCTTGGTAGCACTCTTCGACACTGTTAAAACCGCTGAAAGCTCCAAATATGCTGAACCAAGGAGTCCAAGCGTGGGCTGGAAAAACCATATTATCCTCTGAAACTTCCATAATCTCCTCCACAAGTTGTGGAGCGGACATGTTTAGGGTTGGTCTCCCATCAACTGACAAATCGCCATACTTAGCAAGGCGCTCATTTATTTGAACAGCGACTTCCATACTCGGCGACAAGATGACATGATGAATCTTTTTCACATCATTTTCAAAAACAAATATTGTGCTAACCTCGGTTGTTAACATAAAATACACTGGAAGATTCTGGTTCTTGGCAATTTTATATAGCCCGGTCCCAGCCTCCTCCACCAATGTTTCCTGTAATTCCCTAAGCCATTTAGGATGGGTAAAATCTCCAGTTCCGACAAGGTTTAAGCCCTTAATTTTTGCGAAGCGGGCAATTTCCTCAATACCCATTTTCTGGCTTGTGGCGCGACTATATCGCCCGTGAATATGGAGGTCGGCTATAACCCTCATTCTTCTCTTAAACCTCATAGGGGTTTAATGCTTAAGTCATTTGCGGAAAATTAAAATGCTTTAACCATTCAAAATAGTTTATAGGCAGCCGGGGAAACTTTGTAATCGATAATTATGAAAATGGGCTTTATTGTTAATCCGATAGCTGGCATGGGCGGGAGGGTTGGGCTTAAAGGAACCGACGGTGTTTTAGAAGAAGCTATTGCAAGAGGGGCTAAACCAGTATCTCCAAAAAGGGCGGTTGAGTTCCTCCAAGAACTTAAGGAAAGCATGCATGGAAGCATTATCAAAATAATCACGTGCCCTGGCATTATGGGTGAGCAAGAAGCAAAGGAAGCAAATGTTGCTGTGGAAATTTTACCCATGAAAATCGGGGCTAAGACAACGGCGGAAGACACAAAAAGGGCTGTTGAGCTTTTGGCGGATGCAAAAGTAGACTTAATAGTTTTCGTTGGTGGGGATGGCACAGCAAAGGACATCCTAGACGCAATGAAAAAGAAAGGAGTGGAACTGCCAGTTTTGGGCATCCCCTCCGGTGTGAAAATGTATAGCGGTGTTTTTGCCGTCAACCCTTCAGACGCCGCTGAAGTTGTCTTAGCTTATGCAAAAGGAGAAGCGGAAATAACAGAATTTGAGGTTATGGACGCTGATGAAACCGCTATAAGAAGTGATACTTTCAAGGTTAGGCTTTATGGCTTTTTGAAGGGTCCATTCCTAACTTTAAGGATTCAGGGAAGCAAACAGGTCAGTCCTGAAACAGTTGACGAGAAAGAGAACCAAATGGCAATAGCCAAATCTATTATTGAGGAAATGCAGTCTAACGCCACATACATCCTTGGTCCAGGAACAACTGTGAAGTGCATAGCTGAGTTGCTTGGCGTTCCAAAAACAGTGCTAGGCGTTGACATATACAAAAACGGTAAAGTCATATTGGATGTCGATGAGAAGAAGATTTTAGAAAATATTGAAGATTGGCAGAAAACTTGGATAATTTTGTCGCCAATAGGACGGCAAGGCATCCTTTTAGGCAGGGGAAACCAACAAATAAGCCCAGAAATCATAAAGCGTGTTGGAAAAAGCAAGATAATTGTCGCTGCTACAAAAAGTAAGCTTCGCGACATAGAAGGAGGAATTTTGAGAGTTGACACTGGAGACGCAGAAACTGACAACATGCTTAGAGGGTATATCAAGGTAGTCACGGATTACAGAGAATGGCGGCTCATGCCAGTGCAATGATTAGGCACCAAACTTTTTCACTCTGCCGATCAAATTCATTAAGATTGGCATCAAGTCTTTTCCTCTTAACCTTCCCAAACCACCTTTTGCGCATGCTCGCTCACCAAATTCCTCAACATCATCGCTTCGCACATACGGCCCCATTATTGCAACAGGAACAGGGTCGCCCTCATGATTCCTTGTTACACATGAAGTAGTATGATCAGCTGTTAGAGCCACATAAGTTTCGCCCAAATCAACCTTGTTAAGTATATAGGAAAGCATCCGATCAATTTTCTCGATAACTTCAACCTTTTGTTTAGCATTTCCATCATGACTAGCGACATCCGGAGCTTTCACATGCAACACCACCAAATCATTCTCATCCAACGCTTGAACAGCAGCCTTTGCCTTAGCGATATAATCTGTCTGCGGTGTCCCTGTGGCACCCTTAACAGTTAATAGCTGCATGCCGGCGGCTCTGCACACGCCACGCGTCAGAGATGTTGCAGCCACACATACAGCGTTAATACTATAAATTTCATTGAGAGGTCTAATTTTTGGCAGGGTACCAGCACCCCTAACCACAACGGCATTTGCTGGTGGTAGTCCACGCGCAATTCTTTCCTTGTTTACCGGATGCTCTTTTAGGGTTTCATGAAATTTTCCTAAGAGCTCGTTGAGGATTTCAGCGGTACGCCTTGCCTCGAAGCTATTATCTAATGGTTTAACCTCCAAAACTTTTTCTCCAACAACCCCTGGGTCAGAGTCACTAACAGCCCGCGAAATTTTTGAACCGCGCAAAACAAGAACCGCACGATGTTGAATGGTGTTGGCGAATAGAAATTTAATGGAAGAATCGGAAAGCTTGACTTTTTTAAGGCTTTCAGCAAGTTTAGAAGCATCAGAGTTGGCTATTCTGCCAGCCCTTCTATCCAAAACCACAAGATTTTCATTAACTGTCGCAAAATTGCATCTAAAACAGACATCTCCTTCCATGACTTCTATTCCAGACCCCAACGCTTCAAGGGCACCTCTACCTGAATACACCTCGAAAGCGTCGTAGCCCAAAAGCGCGAGCGTGCCAGTGTCGCTTCCAGGCGGGATACCAGGCGCTATCAGATCCATTATTCCGCAGACTCCAACGCTTGCCACATGATTCATTGAAGGTTTCTTGGCGACTTCCAACGGGGTTTTCCAGCCTAACTCCTTCAATGGCCTATCAGCCATTCCATCCCCAATTATGAGGAGAACTTTCAACTTAACCAGCCTTCAAGCATACCTTTAATCTTAGTTGTTTGTCATTTGGTTAAAACACTTATCATTATTTTTCCGCTCAGCGAAAGAAACTTTAAATAATTTTGTTGTATTTTTAAGATGCGAGTGGTTAAAAATGGGCGATTTCGTTCCACTTTGCTAAGCTTCTCTTGGAGGCGCCCAGTGCAAGAACTAATCGCACATTAAAATTATATTCAACAAATAACCAAAAACGGAGGAGAAGATAAGATGTCAGACTTGGGGATAACTGTCAAAAAGTCTGAAGACTTCTCTGAATGGTACACTCAAGTGGTGCTGAAGTCTGGCCTCGCAGATTACGCACCAATAAAGGGATGCATGATTTTCAGAGAACTCTCATATGCTATATGGGAGAAAATCCAAGCAATCTTCAACGAGAAAATAAAAAAGACTGGACATAAAAACGTGTACTTCCCCCTATTTATACCAGAAAGCTTCCTAAAAAAGGAGGTGGAACACTTTGCCGGTTTCGTGCCGGAGGTTGCATGGGTCACCATAGGAGGTGACACACCGCTGGAAGAAAGACTCGCCATAAGGCCCACATCTGAAACCATAATTTATGCAACATACGCTAAGTGGATTAGAAGTTGGAGAGACTTACCGGTAAAACTGAACCAGTGGTGTAGCGTCGTAAGATGGGAAACAAAAGCCACGAAACTTTTCCTCAGAACAAGGGAGTTCTTATGGCAGGAAGGACACACGGCCCACGCAACAAAGGAAGAAGCAGATAAAGAAGTTATGGAAATCCTCAACGAGTACAAAGACTTGATGGAGAATTATTTGGCTATCCCTGTGCTGGTGGGCAAGAAAACTGAAAGCGAGAAGTTCGCCGGAGCCCTTTACACCACAACTTTGGAGGCCATAATGCCCGACGGCAAAGCCTTACAAATGGGCACATCACACAATCTCGGGCAAAACTTTTCAAAAGTTTTCGACATCAAATTTGTGGGCGAAGACGAAAAAGAACATTATGTTTGGCAAACATCATGGGGAATATCAACACGAGTCATAGGCGCCTTGGTTATGGTTCACGGTGACGATAAGGGACTTGTCCTACCGCCAAAAATAGCCCCAATACAAGTAGTAATAATTCCCATACCATACAAAGACGCTGACACAGGCGCGATACTCGCCAAGGCAAGAGAAATCCATGAAAAACTGCAAAAAGTGGGAATTTCAACAGTCCTAGATGATAGAAAAGAGTACACTCCAGGATGGAAGTTTAACGACTGGGAATTGAAAGGTGTGCCGCTGCGAATTGAGATAGGACCAAGAGATGTGAAACAAGGACAGGTGACAATTGCGAGGAGAGACACCTTTGAAAAACAAGCCGTTAAGGAAGAGAATCTCGTTGAAAGGGTGCAGCAGCTTCTGGAGGCAATACAGAGCAACTTATTCAATAAAGCCAAAAAGTTCTTGGAAGAAATGATAACTCCGGTAAAAACTTACGACGAGTTCAAACAAGTCTTAACAGCGAAAGGTGGATTCATAAAGGCTTCTTGGTGTGGCAGTCAAGAGTGTGAGGAAAAAATTAAGGAGGAAACGAGTGCAACTATTAGACTCATACCATTTGAAAAGGAGGAGCCGTTCTCCAACTGCGTCTACTGTGGCAAGGAAGCAAAAGAGGTTGTTTATTTTGCCAAATCATATTAAAGTTACTCGGTTCCATCTTTTCTGTTTATTACCATAACTTAATGTGTTTTTTGAGTTGTTTAGCAACATCCTTCAAACCAAGCCTTTCAAGAGTGGTTTTTGTTGGAATCCCTCTCTCATCCCATCCCCTCTTTCGACAATACATGTTGAGCATAACCTCGTATTTTGCCTTGTCAAGCTTTGAGCCCTTCAAATTTCCTTTCGTTAGGGGTTCCTCAAACCATCTCGCTGGCGGAAAGTCCATCTCCCGACTCCAGTTCTTGCCGTACTCCCGCACCCAGAACGCTCGAATTAAAGCATAAACTCTGTCGGCTATGATGTTTAGTTCATCCCAACTTATCTCTAAGCCTGTCACGGCGTGTAAAAACTTTGGATACCATTCAAGCTCAAAACCAAGCTCAACCCATGGAAGCCTACAAACAGTGGCACACTCGAAAAAGCCTCCTCGAACACGTTGCAATTCTATAACTTTGTCAACCTTCTCTTCACTATACCGCTCTCTCCCAACCCTAACCTCCCAAGATATGACCCACGCATCCTTATGATGGGCCCCAATGGGGCTTGTGGCGTAAGAAAGAGCCATAGCCGGCGCAGCATGGCAATCGTAGGCTGAAATCTCTAACCCCTTAACATGCATGGCCCAGCGGTTCGCGTTCCCTCCGATTTTTTCAGCTGCAAAACGTACACCCTCTGCAAGAGTTGCACCAACGTCACGCTTATACGCGATATCCTCAATCAAAGCCTTAGCGGCCTTATAATTCCCCCATGGAATTTTTTCACTGATTAACCCTTTTTCAGAAGCCTCCATAGCGAAGCCAATAACATTGCCCAATGAAATTGTGTCCAAGCCGAATTCATCAGCCATCCTGTTTAGGGCTGCAACTTTTTTCAAATCACCAACACCAATGTTAGAACCAAGCATAGCAACATTCTCATAGTCAAGTTCGGATTCTTTACGGTCAGCGTCCTTAACAGCGTTGCCGCATGTCATGTTACAGTTGGGACAGCCTCTCTGAGAAGACTTAATTTTCTCCATAGAGAAGCCGCCTATAGCCTCGGCATTCTCAAAGACACCCTCGCTAAAATTGTATGTGGGTAAGACGCTGTTTTCTTGGCTCCATTCAATGGTCATCATAGTGCCTTGACGTTTCCAAAAGGCGTAATTTGGCTTCGTTAAGACTTCTCTGTAGGCTTCTGCGCCAAGCTCCTTCAAATCCTTTGGATAGGCGGCTTGCAACTCTCCGCTACCAACGATAACGACGGCCTTCAGGTTCTTGGAGCCCATAACGGCGCCCATTCCGGGTCTTCCACCACCCCTCCCCTTTTGGGAGACTATGTTGGCGAATCGCACAAGGTTTTCTCCGCCTTGCCCAATCACTAGGATCCCAGCTGTCGCTCCATAAATGCTCCGCAATCTATCTTCAGTTTCAAAGGCGTTTAAACCCCAAAGCTCTTTTGCCTCAAGAAATTCTGTTATGCTGTCTTCAACCAGTAAAACAGTTGGTGTTTCAGCCCTTCCCTCGATGATTATTGCGTCGTAACCGGCTTTACGCATTTGAACAGCAGCATGAGTCCCAATGTTTCCATCACCATAACCGCCAGTTAATGGACTTTTAGTTGCAACAACCATTTTCCCACTGCTTGGCAAGGCAAAACCTGTTAAAGGACCCGCTGCAAATATCAGCCTATTTTCGGGTGAAAAAGGATCTAAGCCGGATTTCAGCTCATCCCACAAAATTTTGGCGGCAAAGCCCCTTCCTCCAAGAAAATTCCTTGCAAACGTAGCATCATACTCTTTAACAACAGCCTTCTGTTTAGTTAAGTTAACCCTTAAGAATTTACCATTCCAGCCATACATAATGCATCATCTTCAACGTTGGATAGCATACCTATCGTGCTTCACTGTTAATAAAACTCACTGTTTTAAAATGTATCTAAATTTGAAGTTTCTCCGGTTCAACACGCCTTTCCTTTATACTTAGATCGCTAACCTTAAACTTTCTACCACCGTAAAGAAGTGCGTACTCCTCACCGTTGTAAAGGGCTGCAGCTATCCTACCGATAGCGTCTGCCTTCATAATACCACTTCCACTTGCGCCGCCAACCACGATCAGATCCCTCTCCTCAAAAATAATGGGATGCCCATCTAAAGTATTAATCTCGTAAAGTCCGGCAAACGCGGAATACGGACGACAATCCCTAAACTGCGGAAAATACTTAACAAGAACTTGATATATCCCATACTGGTAGAAGTTTTTCTCAGGCTGCGGATCATCCTCTAATTTAAAAGCTCTTGGAAAATCGTCAGCGTACATAAGCCAGAAAACACCCTCGGCTGGAAATGGTCTTATTAAAATTCTTGGTTTAGGCAAAATTGTGAAGGGAATACAGCCAACAGAATTGAATCCTTGGGTATATAGCAGCTGCTTTAAAAGCGGATTTTTGGCTTCTACAGCGAAAACCTGCCTCTTCTTTGGTTTAATAAAACATTCAATTCCCAAAGAGTCAAGAAGTTGTGGTATCCATGCGCCGGCAGCTAAGATTGTCTTTTTCGCTTTGATAACGCCGGCATTCGTCTTAACCCCTGAAACCCTTGACTCCTGCCAAAAGAAGGGTTCCCCGGGTATTCCAAGAGGTTTGTAGGCTTCAACAATTATTTCCTCAACCTTAACGCCGTAACGAATTTCACCACCAAGCTTCAGAAACTCTTCTTCATAGAATTTTACTATACAATCAGCGTCAACGATTCCGGCTTTTGGAATACAGATTCCTTTAGAAACATCCTTTAATCCCATAAGCTCGGCTTCTTCGTCGCCTCTTTGACAAGCGTTTAATCCAAGCTTTTTAGTTAGTTCTTCAGCCTCATACTCCTCGTACTTGAGATTTTTAGAGGCTAACTCCTTCAAAATAGGCGCTAGTTCCGTGTAGTCGTCCTCGCTTAAGAGCCAGAGATAGCCCGCAAACAACAACTTTAAATCAACGCCAAGTTCCTTCTGCACATAATTGTAAAAATCAACTGAAGAGTCGGAAAGGATATAGTTTATTGGGGAAGAGAACAAGCAGCGAAAGGCGGATATGCTTTTCGCAGTGCTTCCTTGTCCAGCCGCGTTAAACTTATCAATAACTAAAACCCTCAAATTTGGATTCCGCCTTTTAATATGATAAGCTGTTGATAAGCCAATAACACCAGCTCCAACTATCAAAGCGTCATATTCAATCAAGGGTTTTCCCAACCTAACCGGAGTTTTAAGAACACTGCAGCGCGTATTTATAAATTTGCCCTTCAAAACTGTTTAAAAGGAATATTTATCTATTTCAAGAAATATGAGTCTAGAAATGTTTGGAACGTGAAAGTTATGAACGTGCAAAAAGACGTGAAAGCAGTTTCAACTCTTTTGATCATAATTCTGATGATAATTTCAGCGATAATTGGTGGAATAGTTTCCTACGCCTTTACAATTGCCTATTACATCAAAAAGCCGCCGGGGACAGCCCTAACAATAACAGATGTTTACATAAACAAAGAAGACGTTAGCCAATTCATCATTACCGTGTTAAACCCCTCATACTCGCCAACAGAAGCCACCATCTCAAGAATAGCAATAAGCCTCGAAGGAGAGACGCAACTCTACGATGTTATCGGAACAGAACCATCCCTTGGTGATGGAATAGTGGTACCCATAGGCGAGTCCAAAGACATAACATGCAAGACTATTAAAAAAGATAATACAAACGTCACGCTTGGGGAACTTATCGGCAGCCATGGTTTCGCTGGCAAAAACATAATCGTGCACGTGTTTTCTCCAGATTCGGCGGCTGCAAACCTCAAAACAAAAGTTCCATACGTGAAGCTTGATATGGCTGAGAAGTTTGATTCAAAATTGTCGTTTAAAATGTTTAACATAACTATTGCGAACAGCAATCAATCAGAAGTTGACATAACCATCCGCGACATAATGATTGCTGGAGTGAATGTCACCCACGTCGAACCCGACATAAGGGGTCGCGTGATTCCCAAAGGTGGTGAACCCGTCTGTTTTATGTTTAACGGAAGCTGGCACGGGCTCATTAAAACGTCAATCACCGTTTATACAGAGCAAGGTTATGTTTTCCGCAAGGAAATTGAACCTAAAAATGTTTATGCAGCAATCCAAAACGTGAACTTTAACGTCGAGCACAGAGATCACTTTAATGTAACAATTTTTAACTTTGCAGAGTC
The DNA here is from genome assembly GCA_038817565.1 of Bathyarchaeia archaeon. Lineage (GTDB taxonomy): Archaea > Thermoproteota > Bathyarchaeia > Bathyarchaeales > Bathycorpusculaceae > JAGTQI01. Next base: position 7,993 of record JAWAZO010000008.1, on the reverse strand, counting down.
CGCTAACTACGTGAATGTTACAAAAATTAAATGTAGATTAGATAATGGAACCAATCTTCCAGATCAGCCTTATAACAACATCGGAATAATGCCGAACTCCACTGTAACGCTCAAATTTTATTGGAATTGGACGGAATATCGAGGAAGGAACATCACTCTCATAGCATGTTTCTTTCAAGATTTTGAGACAACACCATTTGTTGCCACAACACCAGCTCCAATCATAGTTAAAGTTTTGAGTGAAACAAGCGTCTTCAACTTAAAAGATACGGAACATTTTAACCTAACAATTCTAAATCATGCTTCTTCAATTGCGGCCATTAACATAACGCAAATTGTGGTAAGCGAAACTGGAATAGTATTAACTGGTACAAAAGTGAATCCGGCGCTTCCGTATGGATTAGTCGAACCGGGCAGCGCTAAATCATTCAACTGTACGCTAGATTGGGCAGCGCTACTAAAGGACTACAGAAATTTAACGTTGGTATTGCATACAAAGGCGATTATAAACAACACGTTAAAAGATTACACGTTTCCCTTTAAATTCACTCTTCCAGTGGCGGAAATTAACATTACATCGGTGGACTGCATCGAGATAGGCAGAGTGAAATATTTAAACGTGACCATCAAGAACATGGATTATTCTTTATGGAACCTTACCATGTCAAAAATTATTCTGACCATAAATGTTTCAACTGATCTATTGACATATGAATATGTTTTTCCCGAGAATCAAACAACACTGTACAAAGGCGATGGGATTTCGCTATTTTGTTCGTTTGATTGGCAAAGGTATCTGTATAAAGAGATAACTGTGACGGTTATTGCAAAAGGCGTAACTTTGACATGCCATTATCCTCAATAAAAGGGATTTCCCATAAGCCTTTTATCTATTGAGTTTAAAGCTTCTTTCTCTAAGGCGAGGATAAGGATTGACTAACGTAAAGGTTACTGAAAGGGTCCGCACCATCGAATACGCTATCCGCGATGTGATTGTTTATGCAAGGGCTCTTGCGAAAACGGGGAAGAAAGTCTATTATTTGAATATTGGCGACCCTGTGGCTTTTGATTTTGACACTCCGAAACATATCAAGGAAGCTTTATTTGAAGCCGTTAAAAGCGGGGCTAACGCTTACTCTGCTTCTGAGGGTTTGCCCGAGCTTAGGGAGGCCATCAGCGAAAAGGAAAAGCGCTTGAATGGTGTGGATATATCAGCCGACGACGTTATCGTTACGTCTGGAATTTCTGAGGGTATTCAAATGATTATGGCTGCTCTTGTTGATGCTGGAGATGAGGTTCTTCTTCCCGGTCCAACATATCCACCTTACATCTCATATGTAAAATTTTTTGGTGGGAAGCCCGTCACCTATGAAACCGTTGAAGAATGGGGCTGGAAACCAAACATTGAGGATTTAAAAAAGAAAATTTCCAACAAGACACGCGCAATTGTTATCATTAACCCAAATAATCCATGTGGCGCCCTTTACGACGAGAAAACTTTGAGGCAGATTTTGGATTTAGCCGCCGAGCACGGCATTCCAATAATATCCGACGAGATTTATGATCAGCTTGTTTTTGAGAAGAAGTTTGTGAGCACTGCAAGTCTTGCCAAAGACGTTCCGGTTGTAGGGATGAACGGCTTTTCAAAGGTCTACTTGATGACTGGCTGGAGGCTTGGCTACATATACTTCTACAGTCCAAGGGGTGAGCTTAAAGAGTTGAAAGAATGTGTTGAGAAAGAGGCTAGGATAAGAATTTGCGCAAACACTCCGGTTCAGAAAGCTGGTGTAGCAGCATTAAAAGGTCCACAGGATCATATCCGCGAGACAGTTTCAAAACTTAAAACTAGAAGGGATTATGCTTGGAAAAGGTTGAATGAAATTGAGGGGATAAGCTGCACAAAACCGGAGGGAGCATTTTATGTCTTCCCAAAGATTCATGGTGTCGGCACGGGGTGGAAAACAGACCTTGAATTTGTGTTGGAACTTTTAAAGGAAACCGGTGTGCTGTTTGTGCATGGCTCAGGTTTCTGCCCGGTATACGGCGCTGGTCATGTTAGGGGTGTTTTCTTACCACCCATCGAAACACTTGAAGAAGCTTTGAACCTGCTAGAAAGCTTCATGAAGAAGAATAAGTGAAGCGTTAAAGCCTTCATTAGGAACAGCATTTAGGGGCCGTTATTGATATATCGGTATTCCATGTTTTGGGTCTTGGACCAGCCTTAAGAACTCTTCCATAAGTCTTTTTGTAATCGGACCGGGTTTTCCGTTTCCTATCTGTCTTTTGTTTATTTCCCGAACTGGAACAATTTCTGCTGCTGTTCCAGTAAAGAATACCTCGTCTGCCGTGAAGAGTTCATAGGGGGTTATGTTCTTTTCTATCACTTCATATCCGAGGTTTCTGGCGAGTTCTTTTACTGTTTCAGCTGTTATACCAGGTAAGGCTCCAGTGTAGCTTGGCGGCGTGTATATTCGCCCATTTTTTATTATGAATATATTTTCTGCTGCACCCTCGCATACGAAGCCGTTTTTGTCTAGGCATATGGCTTCGTCCACTCCGTTTATGTTTGCCTCTATTTTTGCGAGTATGCTGTTTAAGTAGTTTAGTGACTTTATTTCGTGGCTTGTTGCATCCACGGGATCTCTCTTCACCCATGTTAACATTGCGGTTATGCCCTTTTCCTTTGCCTCACTCTTATGAAGCGTAATTGTGTCTGTTATCACTATTATTGTGGGCTTCGAGCATTTTCTCGGGTCTATTCCAAGGTCGCCCACGCCCCTTGTTACTACCAAGCGTATGTAGGCGTCTTTTAGGTTGTTCTTCCGAAGTGTTTCCAAAACTATGTTTATCATATCCTCTTTTGTCATTGGAATTTGTAGCATTATGGCGTGGGCTGAGCGGTAGAGCCTATCGATGTGTTCTTTCAGTTTGAAGACTACACCGTTGTATGCGCGTATTCCTTCGAAGACTCCATCGCCGTATAAAAGCCCATGGTCGTAGACTGATATTTTGGCTTGTGATTTTGGGTAGTATTCGCCATCTATATAAACGAGTAGCTCTTTATTCAATTCATTTCCCCTTTTCGAGAACAGAAATTTTTCCCTAGGGTTGATATGTGTTTTGGCGACTTCAGCCGAGTTTTATTGTTCTTTAACCGTAGAATTGGGGTCTTTTTGAAACATATTTTGGTAGGGGCAGAGGCTTGAAAGGCTTGTCCAACACGTGGCTTTTAATCTCGCTTATAAGCTCTTCAATCTTCATTTTGCGTATTTGCTTAGCCTTTCTGTCTCTGACAGGGAGCACTTCAGACTCTATTTCCTTTTGCCCCGCAACTATTATGTATGGTATCCATTCCATTTCGGCTTCTCTGATTCGTTTTTGGAGTGTTAATGGTCTGTCGTCTATATCAACACGAATTTGGTTTGCCTCAAGTTTTTCCGCTAGTTTCTCGCAGTGTTCAATGTATTTGTCTGACATGGGGATTATGCGCACTTGTGTTGGTGAAAGCCAGACTGGAAGCATTGGTGGTTCGCCCTTTTGTTGTTCTTTGTAGGCTTTTTCTAAAAGTGCATAAATGCAGCGTTCCACGGCACCACTTGGGGAACAATGTAGTATAAGCGGATAATGTCTCTCTCCTTTTTCGTCAACGTAAGTTATGTCGTATCTTTTGGCGTTTTCAACGTCTATCTGGTCTGTTGACAGTGCTGCAGCCTTGTCTTGGTTGTCAATGAAGTTGAAGTCCCATTTCAGCCTAAAATAGAAGAAGGGTTCCTTCCACATTTCAACAAGGACAGGTTTGCCGAAAATTTTGACTAGATCTAGAATGAAGTCTTTATTTTCTTCGTAGAAGTCTTTTGTGAAGCGGATTGCCGCCTCATAATCCTCTTTTGATAATCCTATGCCCTCTAACACTTGTATGCAAAGCTTAAACCGTGTGATAAACTCTTTTTTGGCTTGTTCTAAATCTGTGCAGAAGGCGTGACAGTCGGGCATCGTGAAGGCTCTAAGCCTTCTTAAACCCACAACCTCACCGCTTTTTTCTCTTCTGAAACTATAGCGGGTTAACTCGTAAACTTTTAGGGGCATATGCCTATAAGAAAACCGTGTGTCGTGAACCATTAGGAATTGACCAAAACATGCGGCGAATCGCAAGAAGAGTTCTTTATCCTCTGATTTTAGAAGGTACTGCCTTGCTGGAAAACGGTTTAGGTAATCAGCTAGGCTCGGATGGCTGAAGTCATACATGACCGGGGTTTCAACTTCCATAGCACCATACTCTATAACTTTAGCTGTAACGTATTGCTCTATGAGCGATTTTATGAGTCTACCTTTTGGGTACCAGCGGATATTTCCAGGGTCGCTTCCAGCCTCGTAGTCAGCTATTTCAAGTCTCTTCATTAGAGGTACATGGGGTGGCATCTGCTGGCTAGCCCTAACTTTTGAAATCTCATATTTAGCAAACTTTTCAAGGTTCTCATGCCCACGGAAGTCAAACTCCTCCACGGGAACCATTTCGCCGTCGGGCTGGAGAATATACCAGAAGGACTCCAGCTTTTCTTCGGCTTTTAGCGCCTCTGAAACTTTTTCGATTTCCTTTTCCTCCTTTGCTGGCAATATAACGCGAGACTGCTCTGCCAAAGGATGCCCTTTTATTGAAATCGTGAATTGTTTGTTCCAGCCGAAAGGTGCACGGTATGTTTCTATGCCTTCAGCTTTTGCATAAGCTTCCATAGCCTTTACAACTTTTAACGCTTCTGATGGTTTGGCAAGGTTGCTGCTCAGATGAGCGTATGGATATATTAGAATACGGTTTACTTTCAGCTTTTCAAGGAAGGATTTAACCTCTTCAATGGCTTTTTTGGCTACTGTTTCGTCGTCGCCTTCTTCCACTGCCGTGAACAAAACAACAATTTCTTCTAGGCGTTTTATTTCCTTGTCTGTTTCTTCAGCTGTGGCAATTTCTTTCTGAATGGGCTTATACTCGATGTAGTTGGAGTGCAGTTGCAGAATCCTCATTTTCGCCTCCCCCTCCCCTCTCTAGTTTTCTCGGAGAAATCATAAGTGCGGCTGTTTCGGCTTAACAAATACACTACCCCCTCTAGTTTTTACACGCCTTTATACCGCCACTGCTCAATTTTCCGCTCCCTTTTTGTTCGCTTCTTAAATTCCTTGTAATGGTTTTCGCATAAATATGCACGTCTTTCACCACTTCCAACGCTTAGCCCAGCTACTCTAACTTTGGCCGCTGAAAGTGAACGTTTAGCCTCTTTGCCGCATCCGGAAACGCTGCATTTAACGCCTTTTGCAACACGCCCCAAAGGCTGAACCTCACGTTAGCCTATGCCTTTTCAGGCTTTAAAATACAATATACTTTAATGCTTAATTCCTTTTTCGTAAAGCACGTCTGCCCGTCTGTAAATCTCATCCTTATCCCCGAGGAAAATTGGACCAATACCTTCAATAACGGTTGAGGCTGCCGCGGAACCAACACAAGCACACCACAAGGCTTCTTTACCGCGAACATATTCCGCCAAGAAGCCACCAATAAATGCGTCTCCCGCGCCTGTTGGATCAACAATCTTGTTAGGTGTATATGCAGGAATTTTGTAGACTGTTCCATTTATTGATAGCACCGCGCCCTTAACACCCATCGTTATTATAACTATTTTTGCGCCTAAATCGTGAACAATTCTTATGGCTGTCCGCAAGTCAGCCACACCAGTGGCAGCCTCAATCTCGTCTTTTGAAGACTTGTACACATCAATAAGTTCAAGTATACGCTTGTCCCTTAACGGCCCGTTCGCTACAAACCCATTCTCGCCAAAAGCTCGAACAAGCCCTTGAGGATCCAGTGATACTACATCGGTGGATTTTGCCAGTTTTTCGGCAACCTCATATGATATTTCATTGGCTATGGGAGCAAGATGAATAGCTTTACATTGCAAAGAGTTGGGTAAGTCTCCAATATTTATTGGGGGCGCCTTACTGGTGAGGTGCATGAGGCGGGTTGACATATCACTGTTGTAGTTTAACTCAAATCTTGTGGTTTTCTCTTGCATAATTTTGGCCACTTTGGAAACATCTATGCCCTCCTGGCTGAGCCACCATAGGTAGGCCTTTGGGAAATCTCCACCGACCTTTGAGATAATGGAAACATTTGCGCCTAAACGTTTGGCTGCAAGGGACACGTAAGCAACAGAACCGCCCAAAATAACATAGGGCAACTGTCTATTCGGTAATTTTATTGAGTCTATGCTAAAATGCCCAACCGAAATAATGTCAAAATCCATTAAAATTCATCCAAAACTCAACAAAATTATCAAATTTTAGATTGAAGTAAAATAATGGCTTTCGCCAAATCTCCCTCACATTCTTCTAAAGCCTTCCTTGCCTCTTCAAGGCTTTTTCCAGTTTGGTCAGCCACAAGCCTCACATCCTCCTCCGGTATCGTCAGTTTTCGCTCAATGGTCTTCTCTGTAATTTTTCCACCAGCCACTTGAAACATTTTCTGTCCTTGAACGTCAACAACCGCCACCTCAGGATTCTCGATAACTATTTCTTTGCTGCTGGTTTTTATGACGACTTGTTCAACATCTGGAATAGCGTCCATGCTTAAGCCCATGCGTTGCATCATTCGTTTGGCTTCTCGGGGGCTTATTCGCCTACGCATCAACAGCTTTTGGCCTCCATCAACATTAACATAGTTAAGCTTCTTATACTTAACCCTCTTCCAGAACACCACGTCGAACCTTGACTGCTACACCAACTTTAAATGCTGTCATCTCTACTCCAGACAATACGGCTTTGCCGACAGCTAAAACCTCGCCCTTCTCATTAACTACAATGACTTCATCTTTTGGGCGAATTTCATCCTCTGCTCTTAAAACGTGTAAGGCAAAAACGTCTCCACCTTCAGCAATAAACCTTGAAACATCATTCTTAACGGTAACAATGCATTTAGCTGAAATACCACTTTCAACAATTCTTCTCGCTCCCTCAATGCTTAAAGAGAATAGGCCATCCATAGGACGCATGGTAGCAAGTCTCTTTCCGTTCAGGAAGACATAACGAATTCTGCCAGTGCGCTTTGAGTAGACTATTTCTACGTTTGGCGGAAAGAGAACTTCGCCAACACCCTTCCCAAATTGATAGTCTGCGACACTCCTAATTCGCGTAATTGCATCCTCCAAGCAAATCACCATTAAGACCGCAATTAGCAATTCGACAACTATAAACATAACCAAGTGCCAAATATTTAAAGAGTTAAAGGAGCGCCCAAAGATTGCGTTGCGAAGTTTGCGGACGGAAAATCCACGGCAAACCAATAAAAGCCTTAATCGAGGGAGCAAAACTAACAGTGTGCAGCGAATGCTCAAAACATGGCACAATAATTTGGGAAGAAGAGACAAAGCAAGCTCCAACAGTAAAACCTAAGCCAAAAGCGACACCTCAAACACTGAAAACTCAAACGGCCAGCAAAACACAGACGGTTTTTGAAAGCCCCCTCGAACTCGTCGAAGATTATGACGTTAGAGTAAGACAAGCGAGGGAAAAATTAGGCTTAACCCATGAAGAATTAGGCAAAAAAATAAATGAAAAAGTGTCCGTTCTCAAAAAAGTTGAAACGAGAAAGATTAAGCCAGACGACAGGCTGGCAGCTAAGCTGGAACACGCATTAAGAATTAAACTTCTTGTACCAGCGTCGCAGGAAAAAGTTCCAGCAACAGTTATTTCCAAACAGCCAAGCCGCAACCTTACTTTGGGAGACCTTGTACAACTTGATAAGAGTAAGGGTGGAGCGGAGGAGAAAACTTAACGAAAGCCATAATCGTACAACGCCGAAGGTCTTTTGAACCATCCACCCTTGATGAGCTTAAAAGCCTAGCCGAGTCAGCGGGTTATACGGTTGTGGGCAAAATAGAACAAATAAGAGCCCCAGACCCCCGCTACCAGATAGGTTATGGAAAAATTAAGGAACTCGCCGAGCTTGTGA
>JAWAZO010000007.1:0-29144 GCA_038817565.1 Bathyarchaeia archaeon | reverse complement strand
CAAGTCGCCAAGCCTCAAATCATCAAGTCCATACTCCCTTCTCGTGGCTTCGTCAAAAAGCTGTATGTCATAATCACCAGAATACACTTGATTAGCGCCTAAACCGGAGCCCATAATCGCCGCCGGAATAACATGCGTAACAGGAACCTCTAACTTGTCACCAACAGGCTTCGGATCCAAAGCTTTTAAGAAAACGGGATCCATATTCATAACCTTAATGTCTGGAAAATCCAACAGCTTCAAACCCACGCCGAAAGCCTTCACTAAGACTTTATCGCCTAACATAAGCCTTTCGAGGGTTTCAGGCTGAAAGTCCACAAGCACATGCTCTATACCGCCATGCTTGCCGGTGACAACACCCTTTGCGCCTTTGGCGTCTCCGGAAACCACAACAGCCTCATTTCCAACACATGAAAGCACATTTAGGGCTATGTTTGCACCACGACCAAAAGTAGGATCGTTCTCCTTGTTCTCTATGCTCACACCAGGCTCAACATGGTCAGCTTCCCAGCCACAAGCCGGGTCGCCAACCCTTACGTTGTAGGTTATGCCTCCCACCCCCGGCAAAACCATCGGCACCCCTTCAGCTGAAATGTTGTATACGCCCCTTCCATAAATCGGACTTGCAACCTCGCCCACAACAGAAATCTTAACGAGTTTGTCAACATTCGTCCTTAACATGGCTTTATCCTCGACGGATAGAGTCAACACCAGTCTTGGATAATAAGTTTCCCCTAAAACTGATGTAAACACTTATAACATAACAAGTTTTAAATGCCACTTTCTATTTTGAGTTGAGTGAAAAGCAAAGCATTAAAATTGACCAGTGGCGAAAACTATGGCTGAAATCGGTTTAAGGTCAAGAATGCTAGTTAAGGATGTCATGAGCAGCCCAGTGATAACAGTAGAAGAAGACGCCACAGCAAACCGCGTCGCAGAACTCATGGACAAGCACGAATTAGGATGCATAATAGTAACCAGCAAAGAAGGAAAACCCATAGGAATAATAACTGAAAGAGACCTTGTAACAAGAGTTCTCGCAAAAAACGTTAAACCTGACACTTTAAAGGCAAAAGACGTCATGACAACACCACTCATAACAATAGAGCCAGACGAAACAATAAGCGAAGCTGCCAGAAAAATGAGCAGACTCAACATTAGAAGGTTAGGCGTCGTCTACAAAGGACAGCTTATAGGAATCCTCTCAAGCAAGGACATACTGGCTGTCATGCCAGAACTTATTGAAACAATACAGGAGAGAGCCCTTATAGAAGGAGAAAACCTAGCTCAAACAACCACAACAGAAGAGGGGGAAGAAGAATCCTCTTTAGCTGGCTACTGCGACCGTTGTGGCGGATGGTCAGACAACCTTAAAGATGTTGACGGAGAATTCCTCTGCGAAGACTGCAGAGCCGAATTGGAAAGCGAATGAAAAATGGATTAAAGGGGAGAATTTTTGCGTGTCAAAGAAATACTGAATGAAAAGCACCCTTTCATTTATGGCGATGAACTTGCAACAAAAGCCCGCGCCCTAATACGCGACTTCTCCATAAGAGTACTGCCAGTTGTAAACAAGGAAAGAAAACTTTTGGGAGTAGTCCCCCGCGGTGCAGTCATGGCCATATCCTCGTCTGTTTCGCCAATAAAAGTGAAGGGCATAATGGCAAATCCGAAGCATGTTGCCACAACAGAAGATGAAGCCTTTCAAACAGTTAGGGTAATGCTGCGTGTAAGTGAATGGTGCATACCAGTTGTAAACAACCGAACAGAAAACCTATTGAGAGGAGTCTTGGGCTTGGAAAACTTCATAGAAAACATAATTAAAACAAGCCCTGAAAAGCTTGCAAAACCGGTTTCAGAAATAATGACAACAAACCTTATAACATGTTCTCCAGATGACGAGGTTGATAACGTCTGGCGCCTAATGCAAAACAAATCATTGGCCGGACTCCCAGTCACAGTCAAAAACAAGCTTGTGGGCATCGTGACGCAGAAGGACTTTCTTGAAAGCGGAGCGCTCATGCCAACATTTGAGTCGCAAAAGGGAAGATTTAAGGCTTCAACAGAAATTTCAGCCATTATGAAGACAAACGTGATAACCGTCCAACCGTCAGTAAAGGCAATAAGGGTTGCAAAAGTGATGATTTCAAAAGACGTTGGGCGAGTTCCAGTAGTAGACGAAGAGGGAAGACTAATAGGCATAGTGGACAGAGAAGACATAGCAAGACTAATAATCAAATAATAAGAAGGAGTACCGAATGAGTAGAGAAACTTTTAGGAGAACACTGAGGGGAAAAGGGCCAGTCTCATTGAAAGGACCAGCCGTCAGAAAACGCGAAGGAGACATCATGCACATAGCGAAAAGCCCAGTAATAACAATGGCCCCAACAACACCAATATACGATGCTTTGAAAATAATGGCGAAAGAGGGATTCCGTAGAATCCCGATAGCCGACCCTGGAACAAAAACTTTGGCGGGTATAGTAACAGCTACAGACATAGTTGACTATCTTGGCGGAGGCAGAAAATTCGAAATAGTCCAACAGAAGTTTTCCGGAAACATATTCAAAGCTATAAACGAGCCGATAAAACTCATAATGAACCAGAAGGTTTCCACAGTAAAAACCACAGCGGACATAAGCGAAGCAATTCATCTTATGAAGGAGAAGAATGTTGGCGGCTTGCCAGTTGTAGATGAAGAAAACCGTGTTAGGGCAATAGTTACGGAGAGGGATGTAGCCTGCATGTTTGCAGACAGAATAAGCGAAATAAAAGTTTCACAGCTGATGACCGAAAAAGTGGTAACAGCATTGCCCAAAACAACGATCTTCGAGGCGGAGAAAACCATGATTGGGCAAGGCTTCAGAAGACTTCCAATAGTTTTAGACGGCAAAGTCATAGGTGTAGTAACATCCATGGATATCATACGCTTCTTCGGCTCGGGAGAAGTCTTCAAGCACCTCAAATCGGGAACAATAACGCAGGTTTTGAACACTCCAGTCCTTGAAATAGCCACAAAAGAAGTCACAACAATCGCGCCTGAAGCGGACGTGGGACAAGCAGCAAAAATCATGCGGGAGAAAAATTTAGGGGCTTTACCCGTGGTCCAGAATGAGAAGCTTGTTGGCATAATAACCGAAAGGGACTTCTTCAAAATAATAGAGTAAAGTAATAGGCAATTTTATGCTGAAGGAAACTGTCTGTCTCAAAGTTCCAAAAATTAACGGCGAAAAAGCCCTAACAACAGCCCATAAATTAGGACTGGTTAATAAAGAATTGGAAGTTCAAAGGGACAACACCTACATTTACATTCCCCTTGCAAAAAGCCCTTCGCAAGACGAAATTCAAGCCTTCAAAAAACAAGCTATAAACCTTGAAATCACAACCCACAAATTTCCAGAAAGAAAAAAACTTCCAAAAACATTTATTGAAATTTTAGAAGACAAACTTCCACCCTACCTGTTAGCTTGTGTACCAAGAGCCATGGACATCGTCGGCGACATAGCCATAATCGAAATCCCGCCAGAACTTGAAACCTACAAAAAAGAAATTGGAAATGCAATCCTACAAGTCCACAAAAACTTGCGGACTGTTCTCGCTAAAGTCGGAGCAATAAAAGGAGAATACCGAACAAGAGAATACGTGATCATAGCTGGAGAGCCGAAAACAGAAACCATACATAAAGAGCATGGCTGCCAGTACCACGTAGACCTAGCCAAAGCCTACTTCTCGCCGCGTCTATCTCACGAGCACAAGCGCATAGCATTAATGGTCAAGGAAGGAGAAACCGTCATAGACATGTTTGCAGGAGTAGGTCCCTTCTCAATCCTAATAGCTAAAACCCATGAAAACGTTAAGGTTTACGCCATAGACATAAACCCAGAAGCCGTTGCCTTGCTCGAAAAAAATGTTAGACTAAACAGAGTTGAGGGAAAAGTCCATCCAATTCTAGGCGACGCAAGGCAGATTGTTAAACAAAAACTTCGCGGACTGGCAGATCGCGTAATCATGAACCTGCCGGAAAAAGCCATAGAGTTTGTCGGAACAGCATGTGAAGCGCTAAAACCACAAGGGGGTACCGCACACTTTTACAGTTTTATTACGTCAGAGGATCCATTAGAAAAACTGGAGAAGCGCTTCAAAGAGGAAGTTGAAAAGTTTGGCAGAAGCGTGGCAAAAATTCTTTTCTCAAGAACTGTCCGCGAAACGGCTCCATATCAGTGGCAAGTCGTCATAGACGCTGAGATTCGCTAAACCTCAACAGTTAAGGTTATCCTAACCCTCTGTTCCGGACTTTGAAGCCTCCTCACAAGAGCTCTCGATAAGTCACAAGCCGCCTTATCCGCGTTAATCGCCAAAGTTCTACTGCAAATGTATCCACTTTTCCTCACAACAATATCGGTTGGATGCGATAATATCAGCCTCGGGCTTCCAAAAGCCTTCACAACATCAACAACCCCACCGGCATCTATGAGAATTGTAAGCTTCGCATCTCCTCTACAGAGAAGGTTTCTAAACTCCGGTTTTAAGTCCAATAAGCCCTTATCAGCTGAAACAGCAACTATGCAGTCGCCTCTGACTGTTAGCTCCCCTTCTTTCGTTATCTCAAGTGTGGTCTTGTGAGACGCCCTTACATTCTTATGACCAAAAGCTGTTATAACCTCGTATATCTTCATAAAAACGCCTTTCTTACAGTTCTTTCGTCAGATACAACGCTGTTTTGGCATCATCATACAGCTTTTCGTTGCAGCCGCAGATTTTGAAGCCATTTTTTAAATAGAGGTTTAAGGCTGGAATATTATCTATTGCAGTGTCAAACATTATAACCCGCGCGCCATTTTCTCCTGCAAAATCCTCCATAACCTTCAATAAAAGGGAACCTATCCTCCTACGCCTATAATCAACATCAACGAGAAGACTTATCACATAAGCGCTTCTATTCCACCTATAAAAATGCACCCTAGAAAAACCAACAATCTCGCCATCTTCCTCGGCGACTAAAAATCTACACTTTTCGTTGGGACTCTCAAAGTTGAAAACAGCTTCCAAATCCTCGTTTAATGGCTCCATATCCCCCTTAATCAACTCTACTATTTTGGGCAGATCTTCCAGATTTGCTATTCGAATTTTCGGCATTTATTCCAAAACCTCTATTGAGTCCACCTTACCATCACCATCTAAGTCAAAGCCCTGTATCACTTTGGCAAATGTGTCCTCGCCCCTATAATTCCGCAATGTTTTATCGTGAAAGTTTGTCAACGCCAAAACACACGCTTTAGTGCCAACAGCCTTATTCCCAGCCAAAACCACGACCCGTTTACTTCTATCCCATGGATTAACAATCTTTGCTACAAGCCCAACAGCATCGGCTACGTAAACTTGTCCGGTCTTAGTTGAAACCAAACCACCAAACAAAAAGCCCTGCTCGGACGGTTGCATATTAAACTTTAATGGCAGATACTCATTCAACTCTTGCGTCAAAAGATTTGTTCCAGGTCCACCTACAAGAATCAGATTGTTCCTTTCCTCTTTTTCAGCCTTAACATCTACATCAAGCTTCACAGCGAAATCTTGAGGCATTCTAGTAAATTGTCCAAGAAAGAAAGCCAGATGGGAAGCATAATGCCCATCCCGCGCACTCGTTTTGAAGGGCCCATGAGGGGTTGGGCTACCAACAACAATTTTACCATCAAAGCATCCGTCTTTACGGACAAACTCGCTGAAAAATTTTCGAACTTGCTCGCTAACGCCGGTTAATGGAGGTTTCTCAATAGTTTTGTACTCTTTTGGCAGTTCTATTCCAAAGGCTGGCGAAGTTGCCGCGTAATATTTGGCTATGGCTCCCTTCTTCTCTTCTTGTTTTGCAACGGTTATAGCTCCAGCCTTAACTAACTTTCTTATATGGTAGTAAACCTTCTGCTCATGAATCCCAAGCTCCTTTGCAATTTCAAGGGGGTACATAGCCCTCTCAGAAAGCATAACTAGAATTTTCCAGCTTAGACTATTCAAAATGAGCTTAAGCTTCTGCGGATCGTCGAAAACCTTAATCTCCTTAATCATCTGCGTTTTGCCATCTTCATACAACAACAATTTTTTACCCATGGTTTTCCATATGCATAAACACGTCCCGTTATTAAAATTTTTATTACGGTAAACAAAGAGATAACCACACAAGCCAAACAGAAGAAGGATAAAAATGATAGGCTGCTACGTTACGGGCATAATGCCAAGGCCAAGAGAGCTTGTTGAAGCCACAAGAGCTTACGAAAGAAGAAAAATAGGTGCAGAGGAGTTAGAAAAAGCCTTCAAAAAAGCAACGGTAAAAGTTATAGAGGCGCAAGCTTCCGCCGAGCTGAGCTACGTAACAGATGGAATGCTCAAATGGCAAGATTTGCTGAGACCCTTCACCGAAAATCTTGAAGGAATAAAAGCCGGAGCCTTAACAAGGTGGTTTAACAACAACACTTTTTATAGGAAGCCTATTGTTCAAGGCGAAATCCAAGCTAAAAAGGGTGTAGCCGCAGAACTAGCTTACACAGAATATTTGCCGAGAAGCATTCCGTGGAAAGCCATATTGCCAGCACCCTACACCCTTGCAAGGCTTTCGGAGAATAAGTTTTACAAGGATGAAAGAGAATTAATGTTCAGCTATGCTGAAATCCTAAAAGTCGAAATCGAAAGCCTAGAAAAAAAGGGTTTTAAATACATTCAGCTAAGTGACCCAGCCCTCGTATATAACCCATTAAAGAAACCAATTTCTAAGGATACACTTGCCGATACTAAGGAAGCCCTAAAAATCGCTATGAAAGGTGCAAATGTGAAAACTTGCTTACAAACATTCTTCGGAGACTTCTCGCAAATCATACCTGAAGCATTAGACTTTCCAGTTGACGACTTAGGAGTAGATTTGTACGAAACAAGCATGGAAAAGCTGAAGGGATATGAATTCGATAAGGGTGCTGCATTAGGAATCGTGGACGCCCGCAGTTCATTGGTAGAGGATGAAAACGAGCTTTTTAAGGTAGCCGAAGAGCTTATTCAGTCAATTTATCCATCAAAAGTTTGCGACGTTTTCATCTGTCCAAACTGCGATTTGGAGTTTTTACCTTGGGAAAGAGCAGAAGAAAAAATTAGAATTATAAGCCGCGTAACCAAGCGCTTAAGGTCGGAGTTGGGTGTTCATGAATAAGCTTTTCCCAACACAGGAAATAGGAAGCCTTGCAAAACCAGCGTGGAGAGTCAAAGGATACAGAGGCGAACCCCTATCAGAAGGTGAAATAGCCGAAGCTCTAAACTGGGGGAGGAGGCTAGGAGTAGAGGGTTTAGATGAGCTTGTTAAGATTCTAAAAAGTAGGGAGAGAACAGCGGAGGACAAAAGGGCGATACTTGAGTGGGCAGCAAAGTTTGTCATCCGTCTCTTTGAAAATGCAGGACTCGACATACTTTTCGACGGAGAACAATGGCGCTCAGAAATGTACGAACACGTTATCAGAAATGCGGAAGGATTCAGATTTTTGGGATATGTAAAATCCTTTGATTATAGATACTTCAACAAGGCTGCTTGTATAAGCAAGCCAAAATATGTAAAAACATTCTATGTTGAAGAGTTTGTATTCACACGCAAAAATACTAGCAAAGAGGTTAAGGTACCCTTTACTGGCCCTTACACGCTTGTTGACTGGACATTCAATGAATATTACGAGAAAAAGCTTGGCAGAAAAATCAAAGACTTTAAACAAAGAAAGCTTGAAGCTCGAAAAGAGTTTCTCTTCGACCTAATAAAGGAGGTTATAAGACCAGAAATTGGCAAACTTGTAGAAGCTGGAGCCAAATGGATTCAAATAGATGAACCAGCGGCAACCACTAATCCATCCGCTGAAGAAATGGAAATGTTTGTGGAATCCTTCAATGAGACTGTTAAGGGGTTCAACTGTACCTTTAGCCTCCATAACTGCTACAGCAATTATGAGATATTGGCAAGATATGCAACCGAACTTCGAAACTGCAACCAATTAGCCCTCGAATTCGCCAACAGGGATAGCAGACAAATAGGAGTCGGAGATGTGCGGATAGGCTATAGGGAGCTGAAACTCTTCGAGGATTACGGTTTTAAAGGAAAATATGGTTTAGGCGTTATAGACGTCCACACAGACTTTATTGAACCGCCAGAGCTTGTAAGGGACAGAATACTTAACGCCGCAAAATTAGTAGGAGACCCAAGCAAAATATTTGTGAGCACAGACTGCGGATTAAGAACCAGAACATGGGAAGTAAGCTTTGCAAAATTGAAAAACATGGTTTTGGGCGCTGATCTAGCGAGGAAGGCGCTATCATAGTGAACAGTTATAAAATTTTTGAAAACGCTATTAAAAATTAGTTAAAAGTTAAGCCATTAACGCTGAATAAGCAGCGGAAAAACCTATAAAAAATTTTTAGAGCTGAAAATTTTCTCTTAAAAATGCTTATTATCAAAAACAGCCCTAAATATGGCTGCAAACACAGACAAAGGAACAGTGACAACAAACATGTGTGGAATATTCGGCTGCATTTTAAAAGAGGGGGCTGCCGCACCGTTAATACATCAAGCCCTCAAAAGGCTTGAATACCGCGGCTACGACTCTGTAGGCGAAGCAACAATCCATGATGGAAAACTCTACATAAAAAAGGACGCTGGTAAAATAGACGAGGTCCATAAAATCCACAACCTTGACGACTTGCCAGGATCCATAGGCATAGGCCACACAAGATGGGCTACGCATGGAGCGCCCTTAATGGTTAACGCGCACCCTCACATTGATTGCAACGAACAAATAGCTGTAGTCCACAACGGAATCATCGAAAACTTCGCAGAATTGAAACTTGAACTGGAAGGGAAAGGCCACACTTTCCAGTCTAGAACGGATACAGAAGTGATAGCCCATCTTATTGAAGAGGCATTTAAAACAAATCCCTCTTTGGGGCTTATGAACGCTGTTCATGAGGCTGTGCGGAGGCTTGAAGGCTCCTATGCAATTGCAGTTATTTCGCCCAGAGAGTCTGACAAAATTGTTTGCGCCAGACACGAAAGCCCGCTCGTTGTCGGAATAGGAGAAAACGCATTTTACTGCGCCTCAGACATCCCTGCCTTTCTGCCGTTAACCAACAAGGCAGTAATAATTGAAGATGGAGAGCTTGTGACCTTATCTTTTGAAGGTCTTGAAATTAGAAAAATCATAGACTTAACCCCCATCGTTCGAGAGCCCAAACTTATCGACTGGACTCCAGAAATGGCTGTTAAGCAAGGTTATCCTCACTTCATGTTGAAGGAGATTCATGAGCAACCCGCCTGCTTGCGAAACACGTTGAGACTGCAAGAGCATTATCTTGATTTAATGGCAACATTCCTTGACCGTGCCAGAGAAGTATTCCTAGTGGCCTGCGGCACATCGTATCACGCATGTTTGGCAGCATCCTATATGTTTTCTAAACTAGCCTATTTAGCAACTTATCCAGTAGTAGCCTCAGAATTTATCGAACAACATGGAAAGTCAGTAAACATAGAAAGCACAATCTTGGCAGTAAGCCAGTCTGGTGAAACAGCGGACACACTTGCCGCTGTAAACGCTGCCCGTCAAAGAGCAGCAACAATCCTTGGACTCACGAATGTTATCGGTTCAACATTAACAAGGGTTTCAAGAGTTTACATAAGCCAGCAATCTGGACCGGAAATTGGCGTGGCTGCAACCAAGACTTTCACTTCGCAGCTTTCAGTTCTCGCCCAGCTAGCGCTTAGACTAGCGAAAAAAAGGGGAAAAATTTCACAAGATGAAATGGACTTTATAGAGGCTAAGCTAAAAAAGCTTCCAAATATCGTGGAAACAGTGATCACCACACAAGAAGAGAAAGTTAAAAACATAGCGAGAAAATACAAAGATGCAAAGGTTTTCTTCTTTCTAGGGAGAGGTATAAGCACAGCAACAGCCTACGAAGGCAGACTTAAACTTATGGAAATCGCCTACATTCCATCAATAGCATTTCCAGCCGGCGAAAGTAAACATGGCCCAATAAGCCTCATTGAAGAGGGGTTCCCCGTGGTCTTCATATGCCCCAAAGACGACACGCACAAGACCATCATAGGGAACATTATGGAGATGAAAGCCAGAGGAGCTTCAATAATAGCCATTATCGAGGAGGGAGACGAAGAAATTAAGAGACTCGCGGATGACTATGTTGAAGTGCCAAAGGGCATACCAGATGTTTTATCGCCAATACCATTCGTTGTTCCACTGCAGCTCTTAGCGTATTATATGGCTATTGAAAGAGGATATGACCCAGACAAACCAAGAAACCTTGCAAAGTCTGTAACTGTAAAGTAATGTATTCAAATTTGTAATGCAAATCAGTTAAATGCCCCAATCTCTTATCTTGATATGGTGCAAAATTTGGAGAGAGACTGGGAACAACTAGTTGAGAATCTAATAAAAGAGGGAATACTCCGCTCCCCAAAAGTGATTAGGGCAATGCGCAAAGTGCCTCGAACCAGATTCCTGCCAGAAAACATGCAACCCTACAGCGCTGTGGACACACCGCTTCCAATTGGCTTTGGGCAGACAGTTTCAGCGCCACATAGCCTCGGCTTTTAGCCCGGCTAGGCGAAACATGGTTGCAATAATGAATGAAGCCCTCCAATTGGAAGTAGGCCAAAAAGTCCTTGAAGTTGGAGCAGGTTCAGGATGGCACGCCGCCACGATAGCCGAAATAGTGGCACCGAGCGAAGCGCCCAGAAGCGAGTGGGGACACGTCTACACCGTCGAAATAATTGAAGGACTGGCTGAATTCGCAAGAAAAAACATTATGAAAGCGGGGTACGGAGACCGAGTCACGATAATTTGCGGAGACGGCTCCATAGGATACTCGGAAAAAGCGCCATACGACAGAATTGTTGTCACAGCGGCGGCCCCGGACATACCAAAACCGCTAATTGAACAACTGAAAAATGGAGGGGTAATGCTTATCCCTGTTGGAAGCATGCACCTATTTCAAAACTTGATAAAAGTTGTAAAAAGTGCTGATGGGAAAATCACAAGGGAAAATCTAGGTGGTGTTGCCTTCGTGCCATTGACTGGCCGTTACGGACACAAAGTTTAGCTTAGCCAAACCATCTTTCCAACGTTGTTTTACCTTTAAGCTTGGCTATGCCCTTCTGCATTTTTTCCAAAGCCTTTCTAACGCGATCCTCAGAAAAGTCCCTCTCGCGGCAAATAAAGTTTATAACCCCTTCTACGTCGGGTTCCCGCCACTCTATCTTGTAATTATCCGTTACTTTTGGATGTAGAAAAATTTCCTTAATTTTCTGCGGGTCAACTGGAAACTCAGCATTTTTAATGTAAGGCAAGGCATTTTCTAAACTTCCATACTCTTTTATGAGTTTTAAAGCAGTTTTCGGTCCAAGTCCCTTTATACCCTCAGGGTTAAAGTCTGTTCCCACTAATATTCCAACATCAATTAACTGTTCATGAGTTATTCCACATTCTCTCAAAACATGCTCAAGCTCAATAACTTCTGGCTCAACCTCAATGTAAACGTTTTTCCCCGGAAGCTTTCGCCTCCCAGAAATCGTTACGTTTCTAACGAGGCGGGGCGCACCGAATAGTAAGCTATCATAGTCCTGGCTTGCGCAGTAGTCGGCGTCTCCCCGTTTGACCACATGCGCGGCTTGAGCTTCGCCTTCGCTTGGGGCTTGGATCCATGGGATACCCATTAAATCCAAGAGGCGTTTACTGTCCTCTGCCATATAATCCTTAAGGCTTGCAGTGGCTTGCGCATACATCCTAGCCTCTTCAATTCTGCCCTCTTTGAGGGCTTGCTCATACTTTACCAGGGCTTCCTCTTTAGCCTTCATACGCCTCTTGATTTCGACCTCTTTTAGGGCTGGTGGCACTCCATCAAAAATATAGATGGGTTTGATGCCTAATTCTACAAGGTTGCTTGTTCTGTAAAGGAGTCCGCTTAAATGGCTTGTAATACGCCCGCTACTATCCTTTAATGGCGTACCATCAGGCTGTCGTATTATGGCTAAAAATTGGTATAACGCATTGTAAGCGTCTATTGCTATGGATTTTCCACTTAAGTCCTCAAGCCTTATGACGGTTTTCGGGACAATTTCTCGAAGATTTACTCCCAAAACGGATTCCCGCTGAATAATGCATAAGTTTAAAGTGGGATAATAAATTTGCGAACGCCAAAACACAGCACATTTTATAAGGAAGCTTGACAATTACAACCATCACCGCTGAGGAATAGAAATGGCTGAAAAAGCAGCAACAATAACGCTAGTCACATGCACAAGTTGTGGTAAGCCCATCCCGCCAGGGGCTGAGGCTACAAAGTTTCTCTGCCCAAACTGTGGAGAAATTCTAATTAGGCGTTGCAAAAAATGTCGCAAGTTTGGACGTCAGTACAGATGTCCAAAATGCGGTTTTGTTGGGCCATAGGGGGTGTAAAATTTGGGAAGTATTGTAATTTCCTACAAAATTTTTCCAACAGACATAACCGTGAACTTTGAGGATTTAAAGAAGAAGATTGAAGCTTCTCTACCTGAATTTGCCACTATATATGGTTATGGTGAAGAGCCTATAGCCTTCGGTTTGAACGCCTTAATTTGCGCTATTAAAATCCCAGAGGATAAAAGCGGAGTGCTTGAAGAGTTGGAAAAACGGTTTGAGCAGATAAGTGAAATAAGCCAGGTTCAAACAATAATGGTTAGAAGGATAAGTAGATAAGGTTAAACCTTTATATAGGAAATTTAACGTGTTTCGAAACAGAGTAACCAATCTTATGGAAGGGTTTTAGGTGAGTGAAGTTCAGCTTCGTGTCGGAGATGCAAGGCAAAGAGATGTTGGCAGAGGGATAGCTAGGATAGACCAGAGAACAATGCAGAAATTAGGCATAAGCGCTGGCGACGTAATAGAAATAGTTGGCAAAAGGACAACATCCGCCATAGCGTGGCCAGCCTACAGCGAAGATCAAAATCGTGACATAATACGCATAGACGGATTCACACGCAAAAATGCCGGGGTGGCCATAAACGAATATGTCATCGTAAGACCAGCAAAGGTTAAGGAAGCCCTAAACGTTACGCTTGCACCAGTGGATATGCGCTTGAACGTGGATGAAGACTTTACAAACTTTGTCAAAAACCGCCTGATGGAAAGAACCCTAGTCGAAGGAGACACAACCCTTGTTATGATGCTCGGCCACGCTATACCCTTTGTTGTGACGAAGACCCGCCCCCACGGTATTGTAAAAGTAACTCCAGAAACCAAATTGACAATTCTTAGCGAGCCAGCTCCTGAAGGCAAAGGTGTCCCGAGAACAACCTACGAAGATATTGGCGGATTACACGAGGAGATTCAGAGAGTGCGTGAAATGGTGGAGCTTCCACTGAGACATCCGGAGCTCTTTCAAAGACTTGGCATCGAACCGCCAAAAGGAGTATTATTGCATGGACCGCCGGGCTGTGGCAAGACTTTGCTAGCCAGAGCAGTAGCAAATGAGTCGGAGGCCAACTTCTTCTCTATAAATGGGCCAGAGATAATGAGTAAATTCTACGGTGAGTCAGAGGCGCGTCTTAGGGAGATCTTCCAGCAAGCTCAGCAAAATGCTCCAAGCATAATATTCATTGACGAGTTGGACGCCATAGCGCCTAAACGGGAAGAAGTAACAGGCGAGGTTGAAAGGCGTGTTGTGGCCCAACTCTTAGCCCTCATGGACGGCTTATCAGGAAGAGGAAACGTTATAGTAATAGGCGCAACCAACAGGCCCAACGCCCTCGACCCGGCCCTACGTAGACCAGGAAGGTTTGATAGAGAAATTGAGATAGGTGTACCAGATAAGCAAGGAAGATATGAAATTCTCCAAATTCACACGCGGGGGATGCCGCTGGCCGAGGATGTGGACCTTAAGAAGCTTGCTGAAATGACCCACGGATATACAGGTGCAGACTTAGCGGCACTTTGTAGGGAAACAGCCATGAAGGCGTTAAGGCGATACTTGCCGCAGATAAACCTTGAAGAGGAACGTATACCACCGGAAGTTTTGGAAAAAATGGAGGTTAAGATGGAGGACTTCTTGAACGCGTATAAAGAGGTTACGCCAACAGCCATGCGGGAAGTGTACGTTGAAGTTCCAGCGGTCCACTGGGACGACATCGGCGGGCTGGACGAAGTTAAACAAGAGCTTAGAGAGGCTGTGGAGTGGCCTCTAAAACATCCTGAAATCTTCAAGCGGATGGGAATAAAGCCTCCTAAGGGCATACTGCTTTATGGACCGCCGGGCTGTGGCAAGACTTTGCTAGCTAGAGCAGTAGCAACGGAAAGCGAAGCCAACTTCATAACAATTAAGGGTCCGGAAGTCTTCTCCAAGTGGGTTGGCGAGTCTGAAAAAGCCATAAGAGAGGTTTTCAGAAAAGCGCGAATGGCAGCACCAGCAGTCATATTCTTCGACGAAATTGATTCACTTGTACCTCGTCGAGGACTTGGATTTGCAGATAGCGGCGTAACAGAACGCGTAATAAGCCAGCTTCTAACAGAGATGGACGGCATAGTCACCTTAGAGGATATTGTTGTTATAGCCGCAACTAATAGACCAGACATAGTTGACCCAGCAGTACTTCGTCCGGGAAGGTTTGACAGACTCATATATGTGCCAGAGCCGGATGAAAAAAGTCGCCTACAAATATTCAAAATCTACACTAAAAACATGCCTCTCGCAAAAGATGTAAGTCTCGAAACCTTGGCGGCTATGACAAAGAACTATTCCGGCGCAGATATCGAGGCTGTCTGTAGAGAGGCAGCTATGCAAGCCCTAAGGAGGGACATAAATGCAAAAGAAGTTACAATGAAAGACTTTGAAGAGGCTTTGAAGCGTATAGGACCTTCCATAACCCCTGACATGGAGAAGTGGTACAAGAGTTTCATGCAGCAAGTCCGTCAAGTGCAAAAGCCAGCAACACCAGTAGCTTAAGAGGAAAATGGGCATGCCAACAAAACTATGGAAAACCCAACCCATATATCACGCACTGCTTGAAATTTTAAAAAAGAAGGGCGCCATGACAGATGCTGAGCTCTTCGAATACTTAAGTGAAGAATTCAAAGATATCGGGTACAAAGATTTCAACAAGGCACTCATGCAACTTGAAATCGGCGGAAAAATACGAACAACATCCCTTGTCCGCGGAAAGAAAAGAGTCGAACTTGTAACCTAAAATTTTCAAAATAGTTTTTGAACTGAACTTTCAAGTGCAAACAGATGAAAAATTTCTCAGATGTAATAGTGATCGGGGGAGGCCCATGCGGCTCCTTCAGTGCCCTAAACCTTTCAAAAAGAGGTTTTAACGTAACAGTCTTTGAGGAACACGATGAAATTGGTGTTCCATGCCACTGTGCTGGACACGTGAGCATTAACGGTTTGAAAAATCTAGGTCTTTATCCGCTGCCAAAAGGCATCGTTGAAAACACATTCACCGGAGCAAAAATTCACTCTCCAAACGGCACAGTGTTCACTATTCGAGTAGCCAAATCAATAACATGCGCTATTAACCGCGTCTTGTTTGACAAACACATCGCAAAGCTAGCGCAGAAAACAGGTGCGCGCTATAGTTTAGGCACAAGAGTTGAGTCTCTAGTATTCGCTGGAGGGTTTATAAAAGGCGTCATCGCCAACCACCGTAACAAATCATCCAAATTTTTTGGCAAGATAATTTTAGACGCTGAGGGGGTATCTGCAAGACTGCTAAGACAAGCGCAACTATCCCCGCCGAAAAGCGAAAAAATTCTCAAAGGAGCACAAGTTGATGCCGAAAATGTTAAAGACATCGAAATAGACACCGTTGAAGTTATCCTTGGAAGCAACTATGCCCCGGGATTTTATGCTTGGCTAATACCAAAAAATGAGGTAGAGGCAAAAGTCGGTTTGGCTGCCAAAACTGGTAACCCAAGAACCCTTCTGCGGAAGCTTATGAATAAGCATCCTGCAATCTCCACAAAATTTCGAACTGCAAAAGTAATTAGAGAATCATATCACCCAATAACAATTGGTGGACCAGTACCGAAGGCATACGCTAATGGCTTCCTTGCAGTTGGTGATGCAGCTTCTCAAGTGAAACCAACAACCGGTGGGGGAATAATACTTGGTTTAAACTGCGCAAAGATTGCAGCCGATGTTGCCGTGGAATCCTTGAACAAAAATGATTTTTCAGCAGAATTTCTAAGCGTGTATCAGAAGCGCTTCATGAAAGTGTTCGGTTTTGATTTGAAAATCATGCTTAAGGTTAGGGAAATGCTAGATAAGCTTTCAGACAAAAAGTTAGATACCATCATAAACATTTGTAAAAAATTGCAGTTAAATGAGGTTTTAAAAAATTTGAAGGAAATAGACTTCCAAGGGCGAACCTTTCTTAAACTGACGCAAAGCCCTAAGGTTTTAACGGTGTTTGCCTTTTTCTTTCTCAATCACTTGTTAGAGAAAACTTAAAACAAGATTTTGGCAAGGTAGCAGTGGTTGAACCGTTATGAGCAAGTTTCGTTACAAGCAAGTCATCGTCTTTCGCTCAGACTTAAAGCTTAGCAAGGGAAAGGCAGCAGCTCAAGCTGGACACGCCGCCGTGTCCGCAGCTGAGGAAGCCCGCAAACATAAAAGAAAGTGGTGGGAGGCTTGGCTAAACGAAGGCCAGTGTAAGGTTGTTGTAAAAGTTAAAAGTGAAGCAGAACTTTTATCACTAGAAAAACAAGCGAAAGAAATGGCTTTACCATGTGCCTTAATCATTGATAAAGGGCTGACAGAGATTCCTCCAGGCACAATAACATGTTTGGCAATAGGTCCAGCTCCAACCCAAGAGGTTGATAAAATTACTGGGAATCTTCCACTTCTATAAATGAGGTTCGACGGTGCGCGTTTCAAGGCTTGAAAAAAGCATCGGAATTGAGGTTTACGCCACCGGTTCTCCGGGCGTTGGAGGCGTAATAAGACAATCATGTGAAGACTTTGTTGTTGAAGAAATCTTAGTGAACGGTTCAAAAGCGGAAGTGCTCACATCTCCTTCTCCAGCTCCAATCAAAAAAGAACCTTTGACTGGCCGTTACTTACTATGCATTTTAGTTAAGCGGAACTGGGATACTTTCCAAGCGCTTAAAGCCATCACAGAACAGCTAGGCGTAAGCCCGCAGAAAATTCAAATCGCCGGAATTAAAGATGCAAAAGCTGTCACCGCTCAACACATAACAATTAGAGACGTTAATTTGGAAGACATAAAAAGTGTGAACATCAAAGACATAAAAATTCTCCCGGTTGGCTATTTTAAGACCAAACTTTCGCCTTACTACTTACTTGGAAACTCTTTTAAAATAGTAATACGCGCAATACATCATACAAAACCAACTATTCACCAAAGAATAGAAAAGGTTGTTAAGGAAATTCAAGCATTGGGCGGACTGCCAAACTTTTTCGGTCATCAGCGCTTTGGCACGATCCGCCCAATAACACACATTGTTGGAAAAGCCATTATTAAAAGGAATTTTCGCAAGGCTGCAATGCTTTTTCTTGCAAAAGCGTATCCCTTTGAACATCCTGAATCAAGAATCGCCCGTGAAGAGCTTTACCGCACACTAGACTTTAAGAACGCCTTAAAAGTCTTTCCCAAACACCTATATTATGAGCGTTTAATGCTTCAGCATCTGATGAAGAAGCCAAACGACTTTAAAGGCGCCTTCAGAAGATTACCCGTAAAACTACGAAAACTTTTCCCCCAAGCATATCAAGCCTACTTATTTAACAGATTTTTGAGTAGAAGAATCGCGTTGGGACTTCCATTAAACACTGCAGAAGTTGGAGACTACGTAGTTAAAATTGAAAACACAGGATTGCCAAGCCAGAATCTATATGAAATTGCAAGTCAAACGAAATTATCTGAAATAAACAATGCAATAGCCTCAGGCAAAATGCGTTTAGCAATCCCATTAGTTGGTTTTAAACAGCGTCTATCAAAAGGTATTCAAAGCGAAATTGAAAAACAGATTTTGGAAGAGGAAGGCGTAGCCCTCGAGAACTTTAAGATAAAGGGAATGCCAGAAATGAGCCTAAAAGGCGGTTTACGCACAGCCGTAGCAATATTAAAAGATTTCAAAGTGGAGGAGATATCTAAAGACCCTGCTAACCCGCAAAAGAACATGGCAAAAGTAAGCTTTACTTTACACCGCGGATCATACGCCACAATATTATTACGGGAGCTCATGAAGCCCCGCAACCCAATAAAAGCCGGATTTTAAAAATATTGTTAACCGAGTATGATCTTCTCAGCATTTTCCAGCAATTCCATCTTTTTATTCGCAGGCAAGACAACGTTTGCAGCATATTGATGACCATCAGCCATACCAAAACCTTTAGAGGCAATTTCTAAAAGGTTAACCGCTCCCGGCAGTTTTCCACTATCAATTAGTTGTTGCATGGATTTTGGTACGCGAACAGACGCCTTCACAAATTTTTCATTAAGTTTTCCCCATTTCGGTATTTCTGGTGGCACATTGACGAAGCCCAGTATATACTTGTTGGGTTTTATTAGCCGTGCTTGATAAGATAGGAAGGAGCAGAATTGTCCGACAACCTTTGTTCCCATACCAGCATAAATATCCCCAGCGTCAAACCATTGAATATGCTCTGTTTCCTTAAGCCTTTCACGATATAACATTCCCAAGAGTTTGCGATTAGCCTCTTTCCGTCTCTCTTCCAAAACGTTAATTTTCGCTTCTATTTCCGGACTTATCCCCTCCAGACACGCTTTTACACCTAAATCAGGACCCCCTTCATAATAGCCAACGGCTCCCAAAATTTGAAGCTTTGAAAACAAAGCATCCACATTAATCCCAAGCCTCGTAATTTCAAAATTCTTCCCCTTTCTCCGAACTATCCCAGCTTTTAATGATTCCTCCAAAACAGCTTCGTTGATTGATCTAAAGCCCTCAGGGATTTCGCAGCTTCCAACAAGAGCTAAGTATCCTAAATCATGGTTCTCTTGATTTAAAGCCTTTGCAAAAAGGTAGCAGCAAGTAGCTCCAGAAAAGTCCGTCTCACCTCTAAAGCCAAAATTTTCCAAGTTTAAATCCAAAACTTTAGGGTCTCTGGATACTTTTGGGTCGTGATGATCTAGTATTATGGTTAGGTTTCGCCCCCTATTGTACTCTGATATTAGGTCTGCATGCGAAGAGCCTATATCCACATAAAAAATTGTTTGCCCTGTCTTCGAGTGCACATCCTCAATTACTTCTGCGTAAACTTTCTCCAAACAGAAAGTCTTTACCTTTGCACCTTCCCTCTCTAAAGCCTTTTGGGTTATGGCTGCTGAGCACAAACCATCCGCATCATCATGATGAATAATGATGACTTCCCTTGGCATTTCCTTTTTTAAAATCGAGATTACACTTGTAACGTGTCGATCAAAATCTTGCAATGACATTTTGAGTCCTCTAAGCAATTATTTTTAAAAGATCTGAACGGGTTATTATCCCAATAATCTTTTTGCCTCTTGCTACCAAAACGCCCTGCCGCTGCTCAAGCAGTGGACGAATGGCATTAAGGCTTGTTTCCTCTGAGACTATTGGCAGTGGCGGACCCATTACATTTTTGACCCTTTCATTCGCGATGTTTGAGTTGAGTTTTCTGACTATGCTCTCCTCAGTTATCGTACCAACAACCTCATACCCATCGATAACCGGCATTTGGGAGATGGCATGCCTCACCATTATTTCGCTAACTTTCAACACACTGTCTTCAGGTCTTGCAAAAAGTACGCCTCTCGTCATCAAGTCCCTACACTTTATCTCTTTTCCCTCTGTTAAAACCTTCAAAATCTTATTCACTGTTGAGAGCCTGGGATCAACTTTCCCCTGCTCGATTTTCGCGATATGCGCCTGGGAAACTCCGACAAGTTCTGCCAACCTCTTCTGAGTAAGCCTGGCTTCTATCCGCAGTTTTCTAAGCATAGAACCGGTTATTATCAAATATAACCACCAGTTATCATAAGTATAAGATGGATACAGCAAAATATATATTTTAGGTTTATACATAACCGAAACTTCACGCGTATCAATGGAGGATTACCTTTGCGAAATATAATAGTTGAAAGGCTAAAACAAACGCCCCTGGAAAAGCAAAGACTAGAGATAGTAGAAAGAAAAGGTCTGGGGCACCCGGACTACATCTGTGACGCGGTAATGGAGCAAATATCCCAACGTCTAAGCAAAGAATACTTGGAAAAAACTGGCACAATATTACATCATAATGTGGATAAATCCCTACTTGTGGCTGGACAGTCTGAACTCAAATTTGGAGGGGGTACTGTAAAGCAGCCGATGCTCTTTGTTTTCGGCGATAGAGCAACTACAGAATTTGATGGAATAAAAATAGATGTTGAGGAAATAGCCGTAAACGTTGCGAAGGAATGGTTCAAGAAAAACATGCGCTTTGTAGACCCAGAGAAACACATAAAATATCAAGTGGAACTTAAACCCGGTTCAGCAGGATTAGTGGACATTTTTAAGCGGAAAGGAAAGGTCTTAGGAGCTAATGACACATCCGCCGCTGTGGGCTATGCGCCAATGACAAGAACAGAGAAAATAGTGCTTAAAACAGAACAGTTTTTGAATTCAAAGGAATTTAAGCGGCGCCACCCAGAATCTGGCGAGGACATAAAAGTTATGGGTTCAAGGAACAATAATGATTTAAACCTAACTATATCAATGGCCTTTGTGGATCGCTTCATAAGCAGCGAGGAGGACTACTTCGAGAAAAAGGCAAAAATCCTTGAAGAAATCAACAGATTTGTTAGAGCCAACACGGATTTCGAAAAGATAAATGTACAGTTGAACACGTTGGATGTACGCGGCAGAGGAATAGACGGCATATACTTAACAGTCTTAGGAACCAGTGCAGACAGTGGAGACTCCGGGCAAGTGGGCAGAGGAAATCGCGTAAACGGCCTAATATCCTTAAATAGACCATTCTGCTCGGAAGCAGCCGCTGGCAAAAATCCGGTAAGCCATGTAGGAAAAATATACAACGTCCTAACTTTTAGGGTTGCACAACATGTCTATGAACAAGTACCAGAGCTTGAAGAAGTTTACATATGGCTTCTAAGCGAAATTGGTCGCCCAATAGACCAGCCAGCCATCGCCGCAGCACAGGTTGTAATGGCGGAAAACAGTTCACTTGACAAAGTTAAGAGCAAGATAGAGGCTGTGTTGGAATATGAACTTGAAAACATTGACAAGTTCTGCATGGAGTTAGCTCAAGGAAAAATTCCAATATGCTAACCATACCAAATCTTAACATTACATTTTCGTGTTTAAAACGCTTAAATTGTGACCATCTCAACTGTAAAGGGTAGGAGTAAACATTATGACAGAACCCAACGAAAAATTGCCCATCTCCGAATTTTACAAGGTAATCGACTACATTACCATTTTTAAGAGTGAAAAATGGTGGGAAGCTATAGTAATTTTCGAATCCTTTGGAAGGCGCTCTATTGGTCTTTATCTTTGGCAAAAAAGGGACGGTGTCTGGAAAAGGAAACATAAGTTCAACGTGAGGAATATGGAGGAGTGGAATAGGCTTAAAGATGCCATAGAAAGGCTTGCACCAAAGTTATCACAAAGGCAAACATAATTCTGAATTCTTATTTTGAATAAGAATCCAAAATTGAATAATTTTATTAATTCACTCATCCAAATCTCAAAGAGGCGATTAGCATGGAAGTTGAAGAAACGCAAGAAGAAATCCAGTTTAGCGAAAGTCTGGATCAGCAAGAGCTAGAGCAGCAGGAGACCGTAGAAGAGCAAAAATCAGAACAGGAGGAAGCCAAACAGCAGGAGAACAAACAAAATACGGATAATCAAGTGGATAGAAGCAGCTTTATACACGGGCTTTCCGTGGGCTTAGGGTTAGGTTGTATCTCAACCTTCATTATAATGTGGGTCGTGGTATTTTTCACCCCCCAAATACCGCCAACACTAACTTACGAATCTATGCTGTCGATGTTCATCTATCCAATGCTATATTTGTTAGCTGTAGGACTTATCGCATTAACAGCTGGCATAGTAAGAGAGTATTATGTCAAGAAATAACGACAGTTTAACCGTGTTTACTTCGCATCCGGAATTTTCCGGTTAGCCAATTAAGAATAATTTTATACTTTGAAAACACAAAATCTAACTGTGGGAGAATGCCCAGTGAGGTTAAAAATATCCTAGAGAAGATTGTTAGCGAAAAGGTGATAGGCCCAGCTCCTACGTTTTCTGTTTTACATATTCTGCGCGCAATGGAAATTGTTTCCGAAAAGCCTGTTGGAAGAAGTAAACTCGCCCAAGAGTTGAAAATTGGAGAAGGTGTTGTGCGCACTATCATTAATCGGCTAAAGAGAGCCGGACTTATCTTGACATCGAAAGCCGGTTGCCAACTAACCGTTAAAGGGCTAAAACTTTTTGAAGAATACAGGAAAACCCTTAGAAAACGAGCAAAATTAGAGGAAGCTGGACTTATGCCCGCGTCCTTCAACTCTGCCATATTGGTTAAAAATTGCGGGAATAAGGTTAAATCTGGCATCGAACAACGAGATGCTGCGGTTAGGGTTGGCGCAAAAGGCGCCACTACGATAATTTTAAAGAATGGGCGGTTAGTTATACCATCAGTTTGTGATGATCTTTCAAGGGATTATCCAAAAATTGCCGAAGAGTTAATAACACTTTTACAACCAGAGGAAAATGATGTTATCGTGGTCGCTGGTGCTGACAGTTTAGAATTAGCAGAATATGGCGCTGCAGCCGCAGCATGGACGCTTCTAGAAGATTGTTAGTATGTGTATTTATCTCCTCCTGCTAGTATGCGCTCCAAAGCCATGTTGAAATTGACCATCCCTTCGTTTGTTTTCGCCGAGACTGGAATAAGAAGAAATCTCAAACCAAGTTGGTAAATAGCCTTCATCATATTTCTGCTTAGGAGACGCTTTGTACCCTCAAGCTTTTGTTCTATAGCCATTTCCAAGGCTTTCGGGTTTGCCGACCAATCTACAATTCTGTTAACATCTTCTTCAGAAAGCAGGTCGCATTTCGAAAGTACATGTACTTGGGGTAACAGAAAACGATTATAGACAGCTGCGGAGAGGAACAGGTTCGAAACATAATTTAAAGGGTTTAGCGAAAAGACCGCGTCAAAAAGATAGACTATGGCTTTTGGCTCCCTTGTAAGCTCACTGGCTATATAAGGTCCACTTGCCCTGAATGCAAAAAGCTCCATCTGTCCAGGAGTATCAACTAAAACAATATCTGACTTTAAGTCTTCCACTTCCTTTGAAATATTTTCAATCTCATCTGCAAGGAGATCTGCAGCCATTATTAAGGCTCCATTGGGTCCCAGGCCGTACTCTTCCATGATTTCTTCCACGCTTATATAGTCGCGGGCGTCTACGTCAGGTGAGTATGGTAGCGTCATGGCTCCAGGGTCTAAGTTCACTATAGCAACATCCTGCTTCGACAGCCTTAACCATTCACTGAAAGCTGCCGTAAGTAGAGACTTTCCAGAGCCAGCTGTCCCGATAATAAACACAATAAACATTTCAGTCCACTTTGTGACTAAATTTACCTCAATAAACTCATATTCGATGGTAAAAGCTTTTTGCGTCACGTTGGGATTTCTGGAAGTTTCGGTTCCTCTATTTCTTGATATTTTTGCCTTGACGTTATAAATATGATTATGCCTAAACAAACCAAAACTGTAATAATTATCAGAAGCGCGATAAAATAGATTGGTAGAACCGTTACGGCTATTATTGGGCTGTCCGCTCCGCTATAATCATTGTTTCCTGACCAACTTGCACGAACATAACATGTACCCGCCTCGTTAAGGGTAAGGGCACATTCAAATCGTCCATTAGAATCTGTAGTTGTTATATTCGCTAAAATCCATGGAGAACTGCCCATTTTAATGTAGATGGTTATTTTTTCGTTTGATAAGTTTGGCGCAAGCTGCCCAGTTAGCGCTATTGTGCTTCCTTGTATAACAAACGTAGATGTAACAGCTAGAGATAATGTTGACGGTGCCAATGGCATGTAGCTTGCAGATACTTGCCCAGGCGACCATTGCTCACAGTTTTCAAGCGTAATCACTATGGGGTTTTCCCCGATTAGGTCAGGTGGGCATTCTCCAACTCTCCACCCGGTTCGCCAGTTTCCGCCTGTGCATTCTGCAATATAGTATTTTATGCCTCCGTAGTTTACGTAATAGGCTTGTGTCCTAGCATAGCGTGGCGCGTTTGGGAGGCTAACACCAACGTTCATGTGTGCCTTATCTTCATAGTATAGAAGAACAACGTCGAGACCACCGGCCTTCATTATTGACGCTGCCACATAGCTGAATAGATCGCAATCTCCTCTATTTTCCACGATGGTCTCCACTGGATATTTAGCGGGCACAGTCACTTCGTAGGGTATTTGATGGACGATCATTAAGACTCCGTTTGCGAAACTTTCATAATCACCTTTATATATTTCCCAGAGTTTTTCTGCGATTGGTTCTAACGCATGCGGTGTAACAAATTTTGGGAAATCCTCTTCTGAAACTTGTTCATGGCTCTGCCAAACATAATATTCGTAAAGCGATTGCGTCACAATAACATTCAACTTATACTGCCTTGTGCCTTCCGGACTGTCCAAAAGATTGTAGGTGCGGGTATAACCTTCCGAAAGGCACAAGGGAAGCCGGTAAGAAAATGCTAGGAGAATAAGCAGTACGATTAGAGTTTCTGAAATTTTTTGCTTCATTCTTTCTTGGAATCATTACTTAAGGACCAGTTTATTGGTTTTATGAAACTATAATCAATAAAGTGAGAATGGTTGCTTTGGGAACCCGGATTTTCAATCATCTAGCAAATGCATTATCAGCGTCTAGCCTGCTCCCATCATCGCAACCAAATAATTGCTATTTTATTCCTTAAGTTTAACTTTTCCGCCCTTCTCCTTTATTAGTTCTGAAAGCTGAACTATGACTTTTCCAATACGGTCCTTTGCAGTTTTAGAATCCTTAGCCGTTGTTGACAAATGGATTTCTATGTGAGGCTTCTTTTCCGCGCCTCTCGGATGGGATTTTATGTAGACGAAGGGATTGTCATGCATCACAATATCGATTAACGGGGCTAAGGCTGACTCCATTATGTCGTCAGCATATATGCTTGTTTCGAAAAATGTCGCATCCCCAGCTTCTTTCCTAAGCATGCCAACGACATGATTATCGAAAATAGCCTCCATCTCAGATGGGACACCGGGTAACGCAATCAAATAGGTATCGCCTACTTTAACTAAAACACCGGGTGCCGTGCCAACGGGATTGGGCAGCGGATTTGCTCCCTCCGGAAGTTTCGCCATTTTAACCCTATAGGGTGTCATTTCCACAGCACTAATTTTTCCAGCCTTGGCATATTCCTCATACTTTTTTCTGACCATTTCAAGGGCTTTTTCGTTAAGTTCTAAATTGCGGTTTATGG
This sequence comes from Bathyarchaeia archaeon, assembly GCA_038817565.1. Taxonomy (GTDB): domain Archaea; phylum Thermoproteota; class Bathyarchaeia; order Bathyarchaeales; family Bathycorpusculaceae; genus JAGTQI01. The sequence goes on along the minus strand of JAWAZO010000007.1, from coordinate 3,583 downwards.
CTTTTGCTATTCCTTCTAATGTCTTGTCGTCAAAGGTTGGTCCTAATCCACCTGTTGTGATTATGAAGCGGGGTTTTCGATTTAGTGCCTCGCGTACAACACAAGCAATTTCGTCGACATCGTCACCGATAACCGTTATCCTTTTGACAGTTATTCCCAGTGATGTAGCGCGTTTGGCAAGCCATTGGGCGTTTGTGTTTAGCGTTTTTCCGATCAATAACTCGTTGCCAACACAAATAATCTCCATATGTACGCTCATATTTGCACCTCTAAGGGCATAATTCAAGACTTAAGAAATAATTATATTCTTTTATGCTGCTTGCTAACAACCACTGAAACGAGGTAAATGTTTCATTCTATTTCTTTTTGCTACTCAGCCACCATTTCAAATATTCCTTTCTCCGCCTTTCCCTTTTATCTTCTTCGCTCTCAACTGGAGGTTTCAATTTTTCCCTAAGCTCTATAAGCTCCTGTTGTGTTACTGAAAGCCCACAGCTTTGGCATACATAGTGTTTGGTGGCTATTATATAGCGCATCTCGCCACCACATTCTGGGCAATATGGCATTTTAACCCCTTTCTGCATTAAGAAAGGCGGGCTTTAAGAAATAGCTTTCGATTCAACACAGCTTACGTTATAAAGTTCACCAATCCGGCCTCTTTTGCAAGCCTAATAGCCCTATCCATTTCGTCTCTTATCAGTCTTCGGCGAAGTTCAGGAATTTCGTATGCTCGCCACTCTGGTCTGTACTGGAACATGATATTTACTCTGGTTTCTTTGCCTAGGTTTTCAGCTACCCAGTTTAGTATGGGCTTTGTACAGCATTCAAGATGGCCGGGCAATACCAAAACACGTATTATCAGTTCACCATACTCCTTGGCAATCAAATGGTTTTGAGTGCACACCTCCCAATAGTTTGGGGCCTCCGAAATTCTCACAGCACAGTCTCCTGGTCCATACTTGAAGTCAAGTAAGTAAACGTCGGCAAAACCTGCTAAAAGTTGGGCTGTTTCTTGGCTGTAGTAGGTGTTTGAATTCCAAACAACCGGTATGTTAACATCCACATGTTTAAATGTTTCAAGCCACTGCTCCAGCCATGGTGTTGGCTCTCCACCAACAAGGTTTGCATTTCTGCATCCGCCCTTACGCAAATCTTCAACCTCAACCGCTAGTCTCTCTGGCTTGTATAATTCCCCATTCTCAATCCATTGAGATATAGTCCAGTTTTGACAATGTTTACAGCGCATAGTGCATCCCATGGTAAATATTGTTCCAGAAGGCACAAGCTCTGGTTCTTCGCCCATATGTTCAAAAATGCTTGAAATGGTTATCGCCGTCCCGCATTTGCAGAAACCTTTCTCGCCCACAAGTCTATTCACCCCACATCTCCGAACACAGAAATGGCATTTTTCAAGTATATGTTTGGCAATTGTAATTTTTAGGTCCAAAAATGATTTTTCCGGCTTTGGCATTCTATTTAAATCCTTCCTTTTTGCGTCAATTTCTTGCTCTAGTTCGCAGAATTGCCCCGCGAGTTCTCTATGAATTTGCCAAAGTTCCTCCAGCGTAGAATTTTCTTCAAAATCAGCTGGGAGCTTTTTAGCTATCAGAAACTTTGCCGGTTTTTCATCTTGCATAACAGCGAAGTACCTAGCCAAGCTTTTCCTGGCCATCTTGTCGTTAAGCACAGCCACAGCGTCTGGGCGAATAATCCTCCACATCATGCTCAACCAAAATTTTAGGAATAAAAACTATTAAAAAAGTGCGTAAGGATAGGCGTAACCACTGGCATGCAACTTTCCCTTTATAGGAATTTCTCGTCCACACACTGGACAGCGCATGTCTTTGGTTAAGTTCCATTTTGTAATCTCGAAACTGAAGCGTTTAATCAAAAGTTCATTGCAGCCTGGACAATAAGTGTTCTCGGCCGGATGCCCCGGAACGTTTCCAATATAAACATAATTTAAGCCGGCGCTCTTAGCAGCGGCATAAGCCCTCTCTAAAGTTTCAATGGGTGTCGAAGGAATATTCGTAAGTTGATAGTCCGGGTGGAATCGCAAAAGGTGAAAAGGCGTGTCTTCTCCAATATTCTCCTTTATCCAAGTTGCCAGTTCCCTTATTCTTTCAATCGAATCTCCTATCCTCGGCACAACCAGATTTGTGATTTCGATGTGGATGCCGTTTCTTTTCATCTCCTTTAAAGACTCGTAGATGGGCTCAACTGATGGAACAGCGGAAAAGACTCTATAAAAGTCAGGATCACCTCCGCCTTTAAAATCTACAGTTGCAGCATCAAGATACGGTGCTATAGTCTTGACAGCCTCCGGAGTCATATATCCATTTGTAACAAAGGTATTGAAGAAGCCAACTTGATGTGCAAGTTTAGCTGTCTCATATGCATACTCAAAAAATATTGTTGGCTCAGTGTATGTGTAACTTATCCCTTGGCATCCATTATCTCTAGTAGCCTTAACAACCTCTTCAGGTGGAAAGTCTTTTCCGGCGATCTTCTTTTCTTGACTTATCATCCAATTATCACAGAATTGACAGCGGAAGTTGCAGCCGACGGTGGCGATAGACATTACGGAGGCTCCCGGGTGGAAGTGGGTAAGGGGTTTTTTCCCAATTGGGTCTATACATGCGGATATTGCTTTTCCATAAACAAGCGAGTAAAGGGTACCCCCCTCATTCTTTCTTACGAGGCAGAAGCCAGTTCCACCGTTATTTATTGTGCATCTTCTACCGCATAAATTGCACTTAACCTTTTTGTCCTCAAGCTTCTCGTAAAGCATGGCTTCTCGCATTTTTATTTCTCCTCCACATGAAAACCATTGTTGTTAAAGCCTATCTTCAAGGCTTTGTAAGCTGCTCTAAATCCCTTCTTATGTCCATTAGTCACTATTAACCCGGCTTCGCGAAGCTTTTTAAGATGAAAGGATATCGTTGTGGCTGAAACTGGTCTTGGGAGAATTTTTTCTATCTCGTTAATTGTTTTAGCTTCTGGATATGCTTGTAATAGGTATCTAAGTATTCTCGTCCTTGTGGGGTCGCTTAGAGCGTCACATATTTTATGGCCGTTAAACTGTTCCTCCACACTGGTCACTGCTATTTTAATATAAAAATGAAAATTTAAACTTTCTTGAATATAGGTAAAATCGAACTTCTCTATTGGCTTTATTGAGGTTGCCTAATTTCCAAAACAAAAGGTGGAGTCAAAGTCTTTATATCCAATTTCACATCTAGCAAGCCTTCTAGAAACCCAGCCCAGATTTCAGATTCGCTTATGAAGGGCGCCTTTATCAAAAGGTACTTGTCCTTTATGTAGAAGTCCCCAAAGCCTTGAACTCTTAGGCGCTTAAAAACTTCTTGCCACTTTTCCGGGTTTGATGTTTGTATGCCCAATGTGGCTTCCATGGAAACTTTTGTTGCTTCGCCCATTTTGCGTCCAATCTCTCTCCATTTCTCTTTTGGGATGCTTTGGATGAGTATGTTTACTAGTTCTATGTTGAGGAAGGCTATGCGGCTTATCCCGCAATAATACTCGCCTGGAAAACGCCAATCGTAAATCATCATGCTTCTATAAA